>JAJYDH010000055.1 GCA_021777685.1 Planctomycetota bacterium
CCTGGCCCCGAGGATCTCCGAGACGGTCGTGGACGTCAAATTCGACAACAACGACTTCGTCCGCAAGGGGGACCTGGTCGTCGTGCTCGACGACGCGGTGGAGAAGGTCCGCGTCGCCCAGGCGACCGCCGCGCTGAAGCTGGCCCGGGACGAGGTGACGGCGCAGCTCGCGACGACCCGGGCCGTCGTCGCCCAGGCGAAGGCGAACCGGTTCAAGCTGTTCTCGACCCAGACCGACGTCCGCAACCAGATCGCCGCGCTCCGGGCCGCGATCGCCGACCATCGCCAGCGCGAGGCGGCCGAGAAGCTGGCCAAGCTGGAGGCCGACCGCTACGCCAACCTGGCCAGGACCAACGCCATCACCAAGGAGCAGGCCGACATCCGCGAGACCGACCACGTCCAGGCCCAGCAGGCGACGCTCGCCAGCATGGAGCAGATCCGCAAGATCCGCTCGGCGCTGGAGGTCCCCGAGATGCCCGAGGAGGGCAAGCCGCTCGACGACCTGCCGGCCGACCTGGAGCAGAAGCACTCCAGCGTCCTGGCGGCGCTCGGGATGTACGCCTACAGCCTGGCCGAGCTGGGCCTCCCCCTGCCGACCTTCTACGAGTCGCCCGAGGACTTCCTCAAGCGAATCCGGGCCGACGCCCCCGACGGCGACGTCGACGCCCTGATCGAGAAGACCGTGCAGAAGGCCCCGGCCGTCGAGTCGGCCCGGTCGAGGGTCGAGCAGGCCGAGCACGACCTGGCCCTGGCGAACCTCAATTTGGGCTACACCAGGGTCTTCGCCGACATCGACGGCTTCATCTCGAACCGGAACGTCAACCCCGGCGACCGCGTCACCCAGGGGCAGCGGCTGATGGCCATCCGGTCGTCCGAGGAGATCTGGGTCGACTGCAACTTCAAGGAGACGCAGCTCGCGCCGATCCGGATCGGCCACCCCGTCGACCTCCACGTCGACGCCTATCCCGGCAAGGTCTTCGCCGCGAGGGTGACGGGCTTCAACCCCGGGACCGGCTCCTCCCTGGCCCTCCTGCCGCCCCAGAACGCCACGGGCAACTTCGTGAAGATCGTCCAGAGGCTCCCCGTCCGCGTCGAGCTGGTCGGCCCGAACCCGAAGGACACCCCGCTGTTCGTCGGGCTCTCGTGCGTGCCCTACATCAAGGTCGACGAGAAGCCCGAAGGCCCCAACGCCGGCCAGAGGCTGAGGGGGGATTTCCCCAGGGTGGAGGAGCGGAAGGGGGCGAAGTGATACGCATCCCAGTTTTCATTTGCGTAGGGTGGGCACCGCCCACCAGCTAAGCCTTGGTGGGCGGCGCCCACCCTACGAATGCCATTCCTGGGAAGCGTATGAGTCATCAGAACCGTCGCGGCGACGCGACGCGGGCCGGCTCGGCAGGACCGGCGCCGGCCCGGCTGATGCAGATCGGGGATGTAGCCGGACCGCTCGTAGGCGAGTCGGGCCATGTCAATGAGATGGCGACGGCCGGGCGTCCGACAATCCGTCCGTCACCGACGGCGGATCGGCCCTCGTCGCCATCCAGGCCATCGACAGCGACGCCATCGACGCGATGATCGCCCCGGTCGAGTCGCCCCGATCCAGGAACATATAACCCAGCACGCACCAGGTCAGCGAGAGGATACCGGGAAGGTTGAACATCTTCGTCCCTCCGACCGCGAGAAGCAGGGGCATTGACAGGGACATTACTCCCGACCTCATGGGTTGTGACACGCAATCGCGGATGATGCGAAATATCAACGCTGACTGCAGCCATCCACGAAACATGCTCGCTGGTCGAGCCGCCGTCACATGGCGATCCGTCAGACGGGGGGCGGATCATCCCGGGGGCCGATCCTCCAGCAGCCGGACGACCTCCTCGTAGCCATGAGCCCGGGCGTAGTCGACCGGGGTCTCGCCGGTCTCGACCTTCGCGGTCCGGTCGGCGCCGTGGGCGAGGAGGAGCTTGACGACCTCGAGGTGGTCGTTCTCGGCCGCCGCGTGGAGCGCGGTGTAGCCGGAATGGTCCGCGTGGTTCACATCCGCGCCATTCTGGAGTTCGAGCTTCACCTGGTCGAGCCGGCCGACGCACGCCCAGTACTCCAGCGAGGAGCCCGGCTGCATCGTGCCCGGGACCTCGTCGCCGTCCGTCTCGCCGGGGTGGGCCATGCTGAAGACCGCCATGACCTCGCGGTCGAGGTCCGCGTCGTCCTGCTCGTCGGGCGTCAGCTTGAGCGGGTCGTCTTTCTCGTCCACGGGAGGGGCCTTTCTCGGTTCGGAGCGGGGGAATCTTCACTCCATCCCGATGTGCTGCCCCGGCTCGGCGACGGATCGCCTCATCAGGAGGGCCAGCGGGATGATGCCCAGGGCCAGGATGGCGAAGAGGTAGAAGCCGTCGAAGTACGCCAGGGCCCCGGCCTGCTGCTGGCGGAGGTTGTCGATCGCCTCCAGGGCCATCTCCCGGGAGGTCACGGGGTCGCCCGTCACGCCTTCGAAGAACCGCCGGCCGGACTGGAGGGCGTCGTTGAACGGGCCGCTGAGCGGGTTGAGGTTCTCGCCCAGGCGGTCGGTGTGCAGGGGGAGCCGGCGCTGGACCAGGGTCTTGCCCATCGAGGTCCCCGCGCTACCGCCCTCGTTCCGGAGCACGGCGAAGATCCCGGCGGCGGCGCCTCGAAGCTCCTTGGGCAGGTAGATGAACGCGGCCACGCTCAGCGGGGCGAACATGAACGCCGTGCCGATCTGCTGCACCACCCTCGGCCAGATGATCTGGCCGGGGCTGACGTCCAGGTTCAGGAGGGCGAACCAGTACGCGCCGCCCGCCATGAACACCGCCCCGACCATGATCAGCCAGCGGGCGTCGATCCGCTTGCCGATCAGGAAGCCGACGACCACCATCGTCGGGATCGAGAACAGCCCGGCCGGCGACATCACCAGGCCCGACCACTCCGCGTTGTAGCCGAAGAGGGTCTGCAACATCCCGGGCAGCAGGGTCATGCTCGCGTAGAGGATCGCGAACGTGACATACGCCACGACCCCGCAGGCGACGAAGTTGCGGTCCCGGAACGGCCCGAGGTTGAGGATCGGCGCCGGGTGCCTCGACTCCCAGACGATCATCCCGGCCAGGCAGGCGGCGAAGATCGCGGAGAGGGCCTGAATGCGCCAGAAGGGGTCGCCGAACCAGTCCCACTCCTGCCCCTTGCTCAGGATGACCTCCATCGTCGACATCACGATCACGATCAGGCCGAGGCCGATGTAGTCGAAGTTGAGCGGCTTGCTCCTCAAGGCCCGGCGTTCCTCCTTGAGGTACTCGGGATCTTCGAGCAACCAGAAATTGAGGCCGAAGGCGATCAGGCCCATCGGCACGTTGATGAGGAAGATCCACTCCCACGAGTAGTTGTCGGCGATGTACCCGCCGAGCGTCGGCCCGAGCACCGGGGCGATCAGCGCCGAGACGCCGAAGAGGGTCTGCGCCGAGCCTTGCTTCTCGGGCGGGAAGGTGTCGACGAGCACCGCCTGGGTGACCGGCTGGAGCCCGCCGCCGCCGATCCCCTGCAAGATCCGGAACAGGATCAGTTGCTCCAGGCTCGTGGCCAGGCCGCAGGCCGCCGAGGCGGCGGTGAAGAGGGCGACCGAGGCCAGGTAGTAGTTCCGCCGGCCGAGGTACTGCGAGAGCCAGCCCGAGAGCAGCAGGACCGCCGCGTTGGCCGCGAGGTAGCTGGTGATGACCCACTCGCTGTCGTTGTTCGCCGCCGAGAGCCCCCCCGCGATGTATCGCAGGGCGACGTTGGCGATGCTCGTGTCGAGCACCTCCATGAATGTGGCGATCGACACCGCCATCGCGATGAACCAGGGGTTGACCGAGGGCCCGGGGGCCGTCGGCCGCGGCTCGGCTGACTCTGCGCTCATCGACGCGGCCTCTCGGATTCGGGTCGCCGGGCGGGCTCACCGAGAGGATAGCAAACCCGGCGCCCTCCCGGAGAGGCCAAAGGCTCGCGATTCAATGGATCGTATTCCGACCCCCTCTCCCTTCGGGAGAGGGCCGGGGTGAGGGTCGTCGCCGGTCGAGTGATCCCCGTTCGGGCCCTCGTCTTCCGGCCTGCTGGCGATGCCACGCCCCTCACCCCCGGCCCCTCTCCCAAAGGGAGAGGGGAGGAAGATCGGCTCGCGAGCCGATCGGTGGGGTTTGGTGGGAGTGACGGTCGGTCGGCCGCCATTACCCCTTGTCGTTGCGGACGGGCTCGGTCTCGGTGTCGTGCCACTTCATGGCCCGGGCGTGGCGCATCGGGGCGATCCTCAGGAGGATCTCGCCGTCCTGGAAGAGGCGGACGGTCCCGGTCGACTGGCTCACGACGACGGCCAGCGAGCGCGTGACCTTGGTGATCGCCGCGGCGGCCCAGTGGCGCGTGCCCAACCCCTTGGGCAAGGTCAGGCCGGCGTTGGGGGCGTCGACGATCCGGCAGGCGGCCTCGACCGTGCCGTCGCGGGCGACGACGAAGGCCCCGTCCATCTGGGCGATCTCCTTGATCGCCTCGCGGACCCGGCCGTCGCGGACGTTCCGCTCCTTGCGGAGGTAGCCCTTGAACGGGTCGAAGCCCAGGGCCCGGGTCCTGGCCAGGACGTTCCGGGCGTCGCCGACGACGATCAGGCTGCCGACGGCCTTCCCCTCGCGCCCCTCGCGGCCGATCTCGACGGCGACGTCGACGACCGCCTTGAGGGTCTCCAGCGGGACCGAGGTCTCCAGCGCCTTCAGGTCGCGCGAGGAGAGCCGCTCCAGGTGCTCGCCGAGCCGGACCACGGTGATCGAGTCGAGCACCTCGGCCTCGAAGCCGGAATAGACCACGACGACGCGGTCGCCGGCGGCGAGCACGTCGTTGGCCACGGCCTCGATCAGTGCCAGCGTGATCCGCTCGGTGATCGCCGCCTCGGTCGGCTCGACGGCCAGGGCGATCAGGCCGGCCTCCTTGACCGCATCCTCGTGCCGGCTCGTCTCGACCGCGATCAGCACCCGGAGCCCGTCGGCCAGGGCGCGGACGGCGTCCCAGTCCATCGCCCCCTCGGGCATCAGGAGCAGGGCGGCGGCCCCGGACCTGGGGACCGCGTCGCAGGCCAGTTCCAGCAGGCTCGTCGTGGCCTTGTTCGATACTTGACGGTGGAGTGCGGGGCCGCCGTCCTGAGACCTGGTCATAACCACTCCGCCATCAAGGATTTCGGTCATGGGTCGAGGCTTCAACGCCGATCCGACAAGGGGGAGGCTGGTCGGGCTTGTCCGAATATCAGCCGTTTCATCGGAGTTGGAATCGCGGAAGGCGACGATTCAGGGATTCGCGACCAGGTTTTTCAATTCGATCTCCAAGTGGTACGAGGACATCGACCGGAGGCGGTCGGAGTACCGCGAGAGCAAGGTGTGACCTCAACTCCTCGAAGACGGGGAACCGGGACAGCACGACGGGATCATCATTGACAAGGTCCGGCGGATCGATACAGGCAACGTCAAGCAGGTCAATCACTTCCTTGAAGAGTGCGCCAGACGAGGGATCAACGTTTGGTCAGTCTCCGGGGGAAATCCGTCGAAGTGCGACGTCCTGATGGACTTGGGCCTGGTCATCGGACCACACTCTGAGCAGAAGGAACAGAGGAACAAGGCCGAGAACGCCTCTCGCGGCCAGTACAATCACGCGAAAACCTGGAAGTATAACGGCGGCATCCTCTCCCATGCCCTTGACCGGATCTGCGTCGGTCCGGACGGCGAGGAGAAGGATCTCCAGTTCTACGAGGTCATCCTCCCCAACGGCCACTCCGAGGTCAGGACCGACCTGCCCGGCATCGGCGAGCATGACCGCTACGTCTTCGCCCTTTCGGTCCGCACCGACCGCCTCCGGGTCATTCCGCTCAGCTTCGAGATGCTCCGCGACGGCCTCTCCCGGAACGCCATCGCCAAGCACTTGACGGGAACGAATGTCGATTTGGGTGTGAACAATTAACGAACATTCGAGCACACAGCCAAGATCCTCCGCGATCTCGTCCACGGCGACGTCCACGAGTGGAAGAGATCGACGGTGGTCAAGTATGCCTCGATCGATCCGGACGGGCAAGACCTCGACCCCGAGGGACGGCGGCGCGGCGGACCCAAGCTGAGCCGGGTCATGCTGCCGCCCGAGGACCGAATCCGGGCCGAGGGCACACGGCTAGGATCCGCGGCTCGTCGAACGGGAGACGATCGACGCCGTCGATGAACGGCTAGCCCGGGAGGTGGTGCTAGCACCCTCGAGGGCACCTTGAAAGGGGCGGGAAACGGTGTTGTGAATCGATGAGTTCGGCGGGAGGTCCCAAGGATCGTCGTGGCGCGGCCGAGGAGGAGTTGCCGGGTCGGTCATGCCAAGGAGAGGTGGAGGCCGCGATCGAGCTGCTGAGAGAGACCTTGGAGTGGGTCGGGAACCCGACCGAGGCCGTGGATCTGATCGGCTACCTGGAGAAGCGGCGATCGGACATCCCCGACCCCGAGCGACGACAACGGGCGGGGTCATGGATCGCGAGCACTCGGGTGGAGAAATTCAACGACCGGGCGGTATTCGGGTCGGTGCAAGCGCCGGGGAATGAGCTGGTCGCCGGCCGGAGTGCCGGCCTTGGCGGCATCGGAATCCGCGAGACGCAAGGCGAACTCGACGAATGGCGTCGAGTGCGTGAGGTGCCGGGCCGGCCGTCACCAGGACCGGTTCGCAAGGCGGCATGAAGCCGAACCGTCGCACCAACTGGCGAGCGCCAGGGAAAACGGCTCGATGAAGCGGCATCGCGGATCGGAGCGTCCCAGAGTTCCGGGTGGCGCAAACGGATCTCACCCACCTTTCAAGCCGCCCCGGGTCGCGGTAGTCTTGACATCCCTCGGCTCATGCTCGGATGATTGACGGACACCGGCGGAGGAAAACGCCGCTCGGCGCCGGGCTGGCGGATCTGGTCGGACGAGCCCGGAGTCCGCCCCGGGGGATCCCCACCAGATCCTGTGACAACATGTCAATCTTCCGCGAAAACTTGCAACGCCATGCCAACGACAGAGTGGACGAGGTTCTCCCACCCCGGCGGGGTGTACCGGCTTGAGTACCCAGACCACTGGGAGCATCTCGAGAAGGATCAGGCTCGCTCCTGTGGGTTCGGCCCTCGGGACCGCGACGACGTCGGGCTGTGGATCTCCTTGATGCCATTTAGCGTCGACACCGATCGACTGGTCGACGAGCTCCCCGGGATGCTCGGCCAGGCGATCCGGTCGGGCGTGCGGAAGGGGGAAATCCGCCGCGATCCGACCCTGCGCCACTACGGCGTCAAGGTCGATGCCCAGGACGAGGGCCAGGGAGGCCACCACTGGTTGATCGCCGGCGGCGACGTGGTCCTGTACGCCAGCACCGACGTGCCGGCCGCGGAAAGCCACGTCTGGAACCCGATCTTCGAGCGGCTGCTGACCTCCCTGGAGATCACGCGAGAGGACGAGCTGGCCATCCGACAGCTGACCAACGAGGTGCTGGTGCACCTGCAGGAGCGCCATCCCGAAGAACACTTCCGGCTGGACGAGAGGGGGATCCGTGGCGACAACCGCGTCGTGTATCTGAGCAACCTCCATCGCGACATCAGCGAAGCCCCGGCCCGTCGTTCCGAAATCATCCGGCACTTCGTGCGGAGCCTGGGCGATCCCATGGACCCGTCGATCGTGCATGGGACCTGGTCCGAGGCGCAAGACCGACTGCTCCCCATCTTGAAGCCGCGGAGCTACGTCGGTGCCGAGGCCGTGGGCAAGGGTCTTCTTATCAACGAATGGCTCGACGACGTGGTGATCTGTTACGCCCTACGGGGCAAGAACATTTTCCGCTTCGTGGCCACCGCCGACGCGGACCGCTGGCAGGTGGACGAACAGGCCATCCATCGGGTGGCCATCGAGAACCTGTCCCGGCTCGACTGGCCGACCAAGCTGGACGGGGCGCGTCTGCAGGACGGGGGGCGTGTGATCTTGATCGCGACCGGCGACGGGCTTGCATCAAGCCGCCTGCTCCATCCCGGCCTGCACAAGCTACTCAGCGGGCCCCTCGGGAGCCCGTTCCGGGCCGGAATCCCCGACCGAGACACCCTCGTCGTCTATACCGACCGCCACCGCTCCCGGCTGCAGACCGAGCGCCAGCTGGGCAAGGACCATCGCAAGTCGAGCTATCCCATCACCCCCCGCCCATTTCTCGTCACGCCCGACGGCATCGCGCCGGCCCGGAGGTAAACCCAGGCCGCACGGGCGGTTGCCGTCCTCGGGGTGGGGTGACGCCGGTTCGGGTGGGCGGCCGAGGCCCGTGGAACGCTCGAACAAATCGATGGATCGCCGTCCCGTCGCGCGAAGACTGGTCGTCAGGCCATGTCGCGCTGGCGTTGTCGTCCGGAGTCACCCTGGACCGAACGACTTCAGCTTCGCGGACCGAAGTGCCCAGCTCGAACTTCAGATCAGAGGGGCGATTCGGTTTGTGCCGATCGAGCAGTCCGAGCGGAAGTCGTGCAGGTTGCTCTGGATAATAGGCCGGCCCCCGAAACCCTGTGGGTAATGCTCGGTTGGGAGAGGGGGCGGGTGGGTGAGGGACGCCGCATCGCCAGCGGGCCGAGAAATGCGGCTCGAACGGCGACCACTCGCCCGACGACGCCCCTCACCCCGGCCCTCTCCCGGAGGGAGAGGGAGGAAGACACTATCCAGAACACCGCGAGCTTCCTGGAGCGGACCGCGACGGCCTTACTTGGGCTGCTCGTCCTTCTTGGGCTCGTCCTTCGGCTTGTCCGCGTCGGCCTTGGCCTTCGCGTCGGCGTCGGCCTTGGCTTTAGCCTCGGCGTCGGCCTTGGCCTTGGCTTCCGCCTCGGCCTTGGCCTTCTCGGCGTCGGCCTTGGCCTTGGCCTCGGCGTCGGCCTTGGCCTTGGCTTCCGCCTCGGCCTTGGCCTTCTCGGCGTCGGCCTTCTTCTTGGCCTCCTCGTCGGCCTTCATCTTGGCCTCTTGCTCGGCCTTCTTCTTGGCCTCGGCCTCGGCTTCGGCCTTCTTCTTGGCCTCGGCCTCGGCCTTGGCCTTGGCCTCCTGCTCGGCCTTCATCTTGGCCTCGGCGTCGGCCTTGGCCTTGGTGTCGGCGGCGGCCTTGGCGTCGAGCCTGGCCTTCTTGACGGCGTCGATGTGCTTGTTCAGGACGTTGGCGCGGGTGTCGAAGTAGGCCTTGAGGCCCTTGGAGGGCTGGACGATCCGGAGGTCGTCGACGTAGTTGACCTTCTCGGCGCCCTCGAAGCCCTTGCCGCCGTAGCCGGTGAACCAGGCGGCGAAGACCTCGGGGGAGACCCCGCGCATCGGGCTGGCCTTGATGTCGCGGGCGTCGACGGCCCGGCCGGTCACGAGGAGGTCGAGGACCGGGGGCGGGTCGATGGTGGTCTCGATCAGCCCGGCCTCATCGGAGGCGACGATCAGCTCGGCGATGGCCCGGAGGGCGGCCTCGCGCTTGGCCTCGACCTCGGGCGGGATCGTCGGAAGCGGGGCCTCGGCGGCCGGCTTGGCCTCCTCCTTCTTCGCCTCGGCCTTGGGGGCGTCGGCCTTGGGGGTCTCGGCCGGCTTGGCCTCGGGCTTGGGGGCCTCGGCGGCCTTGGGGGCCTCGGGCTTGGGGTCCTGGGCGTACGACAGCCCGAGCATCAAGGACAGCGTCAACGCGGTCATGGCGAAGCGGCGCACCGGGAAATCTCCTGTGTCCTGGGGGATCATCCTACCGAGCCCGGTATGGCCGACGAGGCGAGGGCCGAGGTCGATCGGCCCGGATGGCCTCGCCCGTCGGATTCGCCCCCTCGGGCCTGCCGGGGCCGAGAGTCGACGCGTCATCGTGATTCCGCCGACCCTGGGCGGGTTGTGACGAGTGTACCGGCCGGGCGGCGGGAGTGCCAAGACCCTGGGCCCTCGGCCGGGAGTATTGCGCGGGTTGGTCCGATCGCGAGGGCGACAGGCCGGGTCGTCCCGGTCGTTGCGATGATGCCGCCCGCCGGCCCTGCCGATCCCAATCCCGAGGAAGTGTCAGGACGGCACGCGGGCGACGCCCGGAAGCACGGACGCGGAGGTCAAAGGCGATGGAGCGGAGCAAGCGACGGTCCCGGCCGACCGTGGATGGGCTGGAGGGGCGGAGGCTCCTGAGCACCATCCACCGCCGCAATCCCAACCTCCCCTCGACCGAGTTCACCCCCGCCGAGGTGAGATACGTCACCCCCCAGGGCGCGCAGGTCGACATCTCGATCGGCGGGCCGGGGAACCAGGGCAACCTCAAGGGGACGTCGGTCGACCCGGCCAACGGGGCGCTCAGGCTGGTCCTCTCGGGCACCAGCGTCTATACCACCGTGACCGGGACGGTGACGGGCGGGAACGGCCAGGCGGCGCTGGAGTCGATCACCCAGGCCAACGTGCCGCTGGACTCGCTCAGCGGGTTGGGCGGCGATTTGGTCGGCCGGGTCCTCCTGCCGAACTTCAACCTGATCTCCGGCGGCGAGGTCAACCTGACCTCGGGCGTGCAGGTCTTCAAGATCAACTCGGCGGCGGCGAACTCGCAGATCCACCTCCGCGACACGCCCCTGAACACCACGCTGGGCATCCCCAGCTACGTCAACACCGTCACCGGCGCCGGGCTGAGCTACGCCCGGATCAGCTCGACCTCGACCGGGGCGACCTCCAGCACGGCCAGCGGCCTGGCCAGCGGCACCTCGATCGGGGCGGCGACCGGCTCGTCGTCCGGCTCGGGGCTCACCATCAACAACTCGGGGACGCTCAACCCGGTGGCCCTGGGCTTCGGCGGCGGGTCGGTCGGGGCGATCAACGGGGCGATCCCGATCATCAACACCGTCGGCAACGGCGAGAACTTCCGGGGCACCCCGGGGCTGAGCCAGTCCGAGGTCAGCCAGGGTCGGAGCCTGACCTACGTAACCGACGCGGCCGGCGGCTCGAAGCTCTCGACCATCGCCGGGACGTTCATGCCGGGCACCAACCTGATCGAGCCGAGCGACTACAGCCTGGCCTCGCCCAAGCGGCCGGCGCCCCCGGGCGTGATCGTCACGATCAACCACGTCAACGGCGGCCCGACCGCGAGTGCCCAGCCGCTGGGCGACGCCCAGATCTACGGCTACGACGCGACCGCCAACGCCCTGATCCGGTTCGACGCCGCGACGGGCGTGGCCCTGCAATCGATCCCGCTGCCCGCCTCGACCGCCAGGGTCGGCGGCGTCTCGCTGGCCATGAACGGGGCCGAGCAGGTGGTCCTGGTCGGGCTCGGGCAGGAGGTCCTGGCCTACGACGCCGCGACCGGCGAGCCGGCCGGCCAGTTCTCGACGAGCAGCCTCGCCGCCAGGGGCTTCGCGACCGTCACCGGCGTCGCCGCGACCGCCACCACCACCACCCTGACCGACGCCCAGGACGGGGCCGACGGCACGGTCCAGCCGATCAACCTGGCTCAGAGCCTGGCCACCGGTCAGGTCGTGACGGCCGGCTCGCCGTTCTCGCCCGCCCGCGAGTTCGCCCTGGCCGGCCCGGTGGCCACCGTCCCCGGGACGGGCAGCCTCTACGCCCTGGGCTCGGCCTTCTTCGACACCTCTCAGCCCAACGCCAGGCAGGCGGGCATCCTGACGGTCGACCCGACGGCCGCCGGCGGCCTCGCCGAGACGGCCAGGACCGCGTTCACGAGCCAGGGCCTGGACGTCCCCGCCGGGTCGAACAACGGGATCGCGACCTCGCCGAGCGTGGCGATCGGCAGCCTCGACTCGTTCCTGGCGGTCGACTCGGCCGTCGTCAACGCCCAGAACGTCGTCAAGCTCTACGCCCCCAACGGGCTGGCCGCCAAGGGCTCGTTCGTCCTTGATGACGCCAATCCCCTGGCCGACCTCAGCCAGTCGTTCCACCCCGAGCTGGCCGGCTCGGCGCTGATCGACGTCCAGGGCAACATCCAGTCGTTCACCGCCTCCACGGCGACCGGGATGGTCCTCAACGACGCGGGCAACCTGAACCTGCTGACCATCAACAAGGCCAGCAACTCGTCGGTCATCGGCCTGCCCTTCGGCCACGTGAACATCAAGTTCCGCAACAACGTCTCGATCGTCACCAACAGCCGGCTGGACATCGGCGGCCGGGGTGGAGTGACCATCGTCCCGACCGCCCAGCAGGTCGGACCGCTCAACCTCCCCTGATCGACCGTCATGTCTTCGACCCGTCGCTTTCGCTCGACCGGCCGGCCCGCCGCTCCTTCTTCCTCCCCTCTCCCCTTGGGAGAGGGGCCGGGGGTGAGGGGCGTCGTATCGCCAATGGGCCGGAAAATGGGGCTCGATCGGGGAACGCTCGACGGGCGACGCCCCTCACCCCGGCCCTCTCCCAGAGGGAGAGGGAGTCAGAATAGGCTCCGGTCGAGGGTCCGAAAGGTGACGGTCGGTCGGCCCCTCTCACGTCGCCCGGCCCGGGTCACTGGGCGTTGACCAGCATGTTGTTCCCCTCGGCGACGGCGTTGACCTCGGCCTGGCGGATGGCGTGGTCGATCGGCGACGCCTCGGGCGGGGCGACCTCGTCGGAGGCGGTCTCGGCGGCCCGGCTGTCCTTGCGGAGGTTGTCCTCGGCCTGGCTGGGCGTGACCACGGCGCCCGGGCGGACGACCGACTCGGGGGCGGCGTGGCCGTTCCGGCCCGCGCCCGCCTTGCCGTCGCCCTTGCCGGTCGGCCGGTCGACGGCCCCCAGGTCGAACATCTCGACGGGAATCCGGCCGGAGACCGAGACGGTGGCGTAGGTCGAGGGCGGCGTGATCCCGGCCTTCTGGAGCGCGACCTTGATCTTGAGCCGGATGTCCGACTGGAGCTTGTCGCCGTCGATCCCCCTGGTCGGCATCCAGTAGGTCGCCCGGAGGTGGACGCCGTTGGCCTCCAGGGCCTGGACCAGGGCGCGCGGGGTCGGCTCCTGGAGCAGGCCGTCGGTCGACTGGAGCACGCCGTTGATCGCCTCCAGGGCCTCGGCGGTCGATGACTCGTAGGGGACCATCACGTCGATCGTCCCCAGGGTGGTCGGGGTGGTCGAGGCGTTGACCAGCGTCTCCTTGTAGATGACCGCGTTGGGTATCCGGACGTGGTTCCCCTCGGGCGTGATCAGCAGGGTCGCCCGGGTGTTGAGCGAGAGGACCGAGCCCGACCGGCCGGCGACGGTGATGAAGTCGCCGATCTGGAACGGCCGCCGGACGCCCAGGAGCATCGAGGCGATGAAGTTCTCGGCGATGTCGCGGAACGCGAAGCCGAGGGCCAGCCCGACCACCCCCGCCAGCCCCAGGACCGAGACCACGGCGTGCGTCAGGTTCAGCACCGACAGGCCGATCAGGATGCCCGCCAGGACGATCAACGAGCTGAGGATCGAGCCGATGACCGACCGGAGCAGGGTGTTGGAGACGAACGGGGCCAGCAGGGTCTCGGAGTAGCGGGCGAAGACCCTCGCCAGGGCGCCGAAGCCCAGGCCGAAGCCCACGGCCAGGATCGCCAGCAGCCACTTCTTCGAGAAGACATGGGCATACTCGCCCAGGACCTTCATCGCCATCTGGCGGCCGGTGAGGACCTCGGCGTCGGTCTGCATCGTGTTGAGGACGAGCCGGACGCCCTCGACCTTCTCGGTGAACGCGGTGACGTCGGAGAGCGAGTCGTCGTCGTCCACGTGGCCGGAGAGCCGGACGACGCCGTCGTGGACGTGGACCTCGACCCTCATGACGCCGGGGAACTGGGCCAGGAGGTCGGCCAGGGTCTTCTGGATGTCCGAGTCGCTGACCTTCTTGCTGACGGCGATCGGCCCGGACGTGGTCGCGAACACGGCGCCCGAGGCGTCCTTGTCCGGGACCGGCTTCCGGCTCGGGTCCGCCTTGGGGGCGGGCGCCGGCTTGGGTCCGGTGGGCAGGCCCGGCAACTGGGCGGGGCTCGCCGAGGCCCAGGCCAGCATCATCCCGAGAGCCAGGGCCCCACGGATGCCCACGATCCGCCCGATCTCCCCGGCCGCCCACATCTTCCGGTCTTTCGTGGTCATCATGCTCTCCCTTGTCGCTTATCCCGGGTCGCTCCGCGGCCGTTCCATCCTCGAAAATGGTCCCTGGCGGAGCAAACCGCGGGCCATCGGGGGGGCCGGGCCGTCCCGTGGTGGGGTGGAGTCATCGGGGCGATGTTGATAGAGTCGGGGCTCGGCCGACCCGCTCGCCCCCGCATGGAAGCTCCCCCGATGGCCTTCAGGCGACTCCGCTGGACTCTCCGCATCCTCCTGGCCTCCACCCTCCTGGGATGGCTCTCGTACGCGGTCTGGGTCTGGGCCACGACCGAGCCCGAGGACCCCAGGGCCCGGCGGGTCGGGCCGTTCCTGGCGACGCCCTACCTCCAGCTCGGCGAGGACCCCAGGGCCGACGACCTGGCCCTGCTCTGGCACGCCGACGACGTCGACGCCGACTGGTCGGTCGAGGTCCGATCGCCGCTCGGCTCGGACTGGCGGCCGGCCGACGCCCCGACCTCGCGGCGGATCATCCTGGACGACGTCGAGCGGCACCGGGTCTACCGGGCCATCTTGCCCGGCCTGGCGCCCGGGGAGCGGTTCGGCTACCGGGTCAAGCTCGCCGGCTCCTCGGCCTTCGAGGGCGAGGCCAGGGCCAGGGTCGCGCCGGGCCAGCCCCAGCGGGTCGTGGTCTTCGGCGACGCGGCCAAGAAGTCCGAGGGCCAGCGCAAGGTGGCCTACCAGACCCATCTCCTCAGGCCCGACCTCGTCGTCCTGACCGGCGACCTGGTCTACTTCCAGGGCCGGGTGGGCGAGTACCGGCCGAAGTTCTTCCCGATCTACGCCGCCGCCGGGGCCTCGCCCACGGTCGGGGCGCCGCTGCTCAGCTCGACGCTCATGGTCGGCGTGGTCGGCAATCACGACCTGATGGTCAACGACTTCGGCCGGGCCTCCGACCTGATGGCGTACTTCTACTACTGGTCGCAGCCGCTCAACGGGCCGATCCCCGGGCCGAAGTCCAGACTCTCGCCGCCCTTGAAGGGGCCCGAGGGCCGGCTCCGGGCCTTCCGCGAGGCCGCCGGGCCGAACTACCCGAGGATGGCCAACTTCTCGTTCGACTCGGGCGACGTCCACTGGACGGTCCTCGACGCCAACCCCTACGTCCAGTGGGCCGACCCCGCCCTCCGGTCGTGGGTCGCCGCCGACCTCGCCTCGGCGAAGGACAAGCCCTGGCGGTTCGTCGCCTTCCACCACCCGGGGTTCAACTCGTCGAAGGCCCACAACCGGGAGCAGCAGATGCGGCTGCTGGCCGACGTCTTCGAGGCCGGCGGGGTCTCGATCGCCTTCAGCGGCCACGTCCACAATTACCAGCGCACCTACCCCCTGAAGTTCGCCGCCCGGACCTACCCCGACGGCCACGCCCCGGAGCCCTCCACGCCCGTCGAGGGGAAGATCACCATCGACCGGTCCTACGACGACACGGCCGCGACCCGGCCCGATGGCGTGATCTACCTCGTCACCGGCGGCGGCGGGGCCGACCTCTACGACCCCGACCAGACCGACGCCGTCTCGACCTGGGAGCCGTACACGACCCGGTTCATCGCCGACGTCCACTCGCTGACCGTCGTCGACGTCACCCCCGACGCCGCGACCGTCCGCCAGCTCGACGCCGACGGCAAGGAGCTGGACCGCTTCACCGTCGCCCGCTGAATCCCGCCCGGAAGCCGCTTTCGCGCGGACGGGCACTCACGCTCCCATCGAAAGAGGGCCGGCGAGACGGATGCCGGGGGCGCACGCGCGGCCCGTCGACCGGGCTTGCATCCGAAGGCGGGCCACCGGAGCCCCGCGCGACGGATGCCGCGACTCGCTCGACCCAACCTCGGGCTTCGGAACGGGTTCCACGGCCGTCCGGACGACCGAGAGGCTTCGGACATCGGGCCGGCCGGCCCCGGTGAGATCGTCCTGGCTTCACGGTTCTGACATTTCACATGGATCATGGCAATCAAGGCACAGTTGTCGGAATCTTGCTCCGTGGGACCAGGATTTGCGGGTTATGGGGTTTGCGAGGGGTGGGCAGGAGCCCTCCCCGAGTCCGACGGATCGCGGCGAGGCAAGGGGCGCAAGCCCTCGACGTCATCCCCCCCCCCGGCTCCTCGACAGGTCGAGAAGTCCCGCCACGGCGATGCCACGAGCGGTCGCGTCGAGACGGATCGGAACCCGGAACGACTTACCGATCGGCGAACGAGCCGACATGCCCGGCCGACCCGGGCTGCCGCGCGCCCCGAGTTCGCCGGCCAATGGACACCAAGAGAGGCAGACATGAGCCGAAAGCGACAGACCAGGGATCGGAAGTTCTCCATCGACTTCCTCGAAGACCGCGCGGTCCCCAGCACCGCGTCGGTCGCCGCCTCGAACGCCTCCGGCGACAATAGCACCTCGAATCAGGCCCAGATCGACCAGCTGAACCAGTTCGGCGGTCAGGTGAACAGCGCCTACGCCGCGTTCGCCACGGCCGTCCGCCAGGCCGAGCTCACCCTCCTGAACACCACGACCGGGACCACGGGCACGACCACGACCGGGACCACGGGCACGACCGGGACCACGGGCACGACCACGACCGGGACCACGGGCACGTCCTCAACTGTCCTGGCGACGGTCACGCAGCAGCTCAACACCCTGTCCCAGGCCCTGACCTCCGCGGGCTCGGCCACCGACCAGACGGGCCAGCTCGGGGGCCTGCTCCAGGCCCAGTTGACCGGCACCTCGCCCGGCAGCGTGGCGAGTCAGATGAACAACCTCCTCGCCGCGGCGGCGGCCGGCTCGACGGCCGGATCGGTGCCCCAGGCATCGCTGCCGCTCCTGTTCGCCGCCGTCGACGGCGTGATCACGGCGTCCTACAACTCGACGGCCCTGGACGGCTACTTCTCCGCGACCGGCCAGCTCACCGGCACGACCTCGGGCTCGACCGGCACGACCTCGGGCACGACCGGCACGACGACGACCGGCACGACCGGCACGACGACGACCGGCTCCGGGAGCACCTCGACGATCGCGACCGGCAGGAACACCACGGGAACCTACGGGAACCCCGGCTCGGGGACGGCGTTCGACCTGACCTCGATCGGCACCCAGGAGAACGCCGCCTACGCCACGCTCGCCTCGGCGATCCGCCAGGCCGAGCTGACGCTGGTCAGCCCCACCACCGGGGGCGCCGCGACGGGCACCGCGACGACGGTCGGCGCCACGATCTCGCAGCAGGTCAGCACGCTGGCGAACTCGCTCTCGACGGCGTTCGGCTCCACGGCCGCCTCCTCGGGCGCGGGCGTCCTCCAGGGGGCGTTCCACGGCGGGCCGGGCAGCCTGTCGACCCAGTTGGCCGGCCTGCTCACGGCCGCCTCGGCCGGCGGGACGGTCTCGCAGGCGTCGCTGCCGCTCCTCTTCACCGCCGTCGACGGCGCCATCGCCGCCTCCTACGACAGCACGGCGGTCGACACCTACCTGCTCGCCACGAACCAGAATTACATCCAGTCGGGCACGAACAACGGCGGCTCGGGCTCGAACAACGGCGGCTCCACGAACAACGGCGGCACCACGAACAACGGAGGCACCACGAACAACGGCGGCTCGGGCTCGAACAACGGCGGCTCCACGAACACCGGCGGCTCGGGCTCGAACAACGGCGGCTCCACGAACGGCACGGGCACCGGCGGGACCGGCGTTATTGGGTCGGGCACGACCAGCACCACGACCGGCGGCAGCGGGTCGGGCTCGACCACGACGGGCAACACCGGCGTCGGCACGGTCACGACCGGCTCCGGCAACTCGACGTCCGGCAACGGCGTGACCACCGGCACCGTCGGCTCGCCCACGAGCAACACCGGCGGCTCCTCGATCACCTCGGGCACCACGTCCACGACGAGCAACACCGGCTCGGGGACGGTCAGCTCGTCGCCGGGCGACTCCAGCGGCACCGGGGTCATCACCGTGGCCTGAGCGGGCCTCGGCCCGATCGATACGCCTCTCGCGCCGGCCGGCCGGCGGCCCTCCCCGGGTCGTCGGCCGGCCGGCGTTTCCTCGTCATTTCCGGCCGTCGGCCGCCGTCGCCTGGGCGTCGAAGGGGCTCGTGACCGGCCGGCCCGACTCGTCCACGCCCGTCAGCAGCGCGACCGACCGTTCGGCCCCGTCGAGCAGCGTCTGGCACCGGCCGAGGAGCTTGACCCCGCGCTCGTACCGGGCCAGCGCCGAGCCCAGGTCGGGCCGGCCCCGCTCCAGCTCGTCGACGATCCGCTCCAGTTCCCCGACCGCGTCCTCGAATCCGACCTCGCCCTCGTCTGCCATGTTCGCACCCTCTGATCGCTGGATTTCGGATCTGAGATCTCAGATCTGAGATTCAGTATTGTCTACCCGCTACCCGCTACCCGCTACCCGGCCGGACCTCCTCCACCCGGGCGACGATCGCCCCCTCGGCCAGCCGGACCTCGATCGGGTCGCCCGGCCGGACGGCGCCCGCGTCGCGGAGGGGCGCGGCCTCGCCGAGCGGGAATGCCAGCGCGTACCCCCGGGCCAGGACGGCGAGCGGGCTCAGCGCCTCCAGCTTGGCCGCGAGCCGGGCCAGCCGGTGGCGACGGTCCTCGACCTGGCGGCGGAGCCCGCGATCGAGCGAGGCGGACAGGTCGTCGAGCCGCTGGCGGGCGTCGGCCATCCGGTCGCGGGCGTCTCGGGCCAGCCGGTTTCGGAGATGCTCCAGCGACTGGCGGGCCTCGCGGGCGTCGGGCACGACCCGCTCCCCGGCCTCGCTCGGGGTGAGGGCCCGGAAGTCGGCCGCGTGGTCGGCCAGCGTGACGTCGACCTCGTGGCCGATCGCCGAGACCACCGGCAGCCTCGAATCGGCGATCGCCCGCGCGACGACCTCTTCATTGAACGTCCAGAGGTCTTCCAGGCTCCCGCCCCCCCGGGCCAGGACGATCAGGTCGGCCCCCTCGACGCGGTTGGCCAGCTCGATGGCCCGGACGACC
>JAJYDH010000567.1 GCA_021777685.1 Planctomycetota bacterium
GGGGTTCTTGGCTTTGTCCACGGTCGTTGACCCCTCTCCCCAACCCTCTCCCACAAGGGGAGAGGGAGTCAGAAAGACCGCCCTGGACGTCGTTTATGGCTCGTTCAACGGTATTGGGACGCGAAGCGTCCCCTACGAACTCCAAAACCGGGAGGGGCACCCTTCGACCGCGATTGGAATTGACGGGACCTCCGATCCGCGCTAGACTCCGCCCCCAAGGTCCGTCGCGATGGGCCGGCAGGATGCCCCCGCCCCTTCGGTCGCGGAAAGGATTCCGCCCCATGAATCGGAAGTTCGCCGCCCCCGCCCTCGCCATGATGGCGCTGGCGGGCTGCAATATGAGCCGGACCCAGGTCGCGAACAAGGCCGACCGGGTCACGGCCACGGTCTTCAACACCAACAGCGACCGGCCCGGCCGGGTCATCGAGCCGAGATACTGCAAGCTCGACAGCGCGATCGTCTCCCGGCCGGTCGGCGACAAGGTGGTCGACGCCTCGGTCTGGAACGTCGCCGACGAGCAGTTGATCCCGGCGGAGGCCCGCCAGGCGCTGGAGGCCAACGGGCTCCGGATCGGCATCATCACCGGCAGCCTGCCGGCCGACGTCGTCGAGGCGTTCAAGCCCAGCCCGCCGCAGAAGGAGACGCAGTGGGTCCACGTCGCCCTGCCCGAGGGAGAGCACACCCCCTACGTGCTCGGCGGCAAGACCGAGACGGTCACGCTCCTGCTCAACCACCGGGGCAAGGTCGACGGCCGAGACTACCACGACGCCGGCGGCCGGCTCCTGATCACGCCGGCGCACTCGGGTTCGAAGGGCGTCTCGCTCCGGATCGTCCCCGAGATCCACCACGGCGACACCCGCCGGTCGATCGCCCCGCTCCAGAACGCCGCGCCGTTCGCCCAGCAGGAGTTCACGATCAAGGACGGCCAGCAGGAGGACATCCTCCGCGAGATGGGCGTCACCGTCGACCTCCAGCCCAACCAGACGCTGGTGATCGGCTGCCGGGCCCAGCAGACCCGGAGCCTGGGGACCTTCCTGTTCACCGAGCCCGAGCACAACAGCGACCGGATGTTCCAGAGCATCCTGCTGATCCAGGCCAGCCGGAACAGCATGGGAGTCGCCCCGACCCGGCCGTCGGACGAGCCGGGCGAGCTGCCCGACCTCGCCGTCCGCCCGATGCCGCCGCCCTCGAAGGACCAGGGCGGCCCCAGGATCAACCCTCCACGATAATATAACCAGGGAAGGACCTCGCCGATGGAATGGCAACCGGGAACTTCGGGCCGAACCGGGATCGAGCCGGCCGCGTCGACCAGGCGTTGGGTCTCGCACGCGCGGCATGACGTCCCCGCGCCCCATCGGGGGGCCGGCCGGCCGTCGTCGGGCGGGCCGAAGGGCCGGGCGGAAGGAAGGTTCGCGGTGGCGTCGGAGCCGAGATCGAGGCTGGTCACGCTGGACGGGTCGAGCGGGGAAGGGGGGGGCCAGATCCTCCGGACCGCGCTGACCCTGTCGCTGCTCACCGGCCGGCCATTCCGGCTGGTCAAGGTCCGGGCCAACCGCGACAGGCCGGCCCTCCGCCCCCAGCACCTCAAGGCGGTCGAGGCCGCCGCGCTGCTGGGGAACGCCGAGGTCGTCGGCGCGTCGGCCGGCTCGCGCGACCTGACCTTCCGGCCGGGGGCGATCGAGCCGCGAGACCTCCGGATCGACATCGGCACCGCCGGCTCGACCGCGCTGGTCCTCCAGACGCTCCACCTGCCGCTGGCCCTCCGGTCCGAGGGGCCGACCCGGCTGACCCTGACCGGCGGGACGTTCAACGAGTCGGCCCCGTCGTTCCCGTTCCTCGAAACCACCTGGCGGGCGCACCTGGCCGCCCTGGGGATGCCGATCGCGCTGACGATGCCCGAGGCCGGCTATTTCCCGGAAGGAGGCGGGCGGCTCGACGCCTGGATCGAGCCGGGCACGCCTCGCCCGCTGGTCCTGGAAGCCCGGGGCGAGCTGGTCAAGGTCCGGGGGGTCGCCGAGGTCACGAACCTCGACCGGAACATCGCGCTCCGGATGGGGCGTCAGGCCGAGTCGAGCCTGGCCGCCCGGGGGCTGGACGCCGAGATCCTCACGAACCGGACAGCCGGGACGGGCCGGGGGGTGTCGATCACGCTGGTCGCCGAGTTCGCCGAGGGCCCGCCCGCCACGTTCGTCGGGGTCGGGAAGCGCGGCAAGCCGGCGGAGCTTGTCGCCGACGACGCGGTGGCCGATCTGCTCGACCACCTCGACAACCCGGGGGCGGTCGACCTCCACTCGGCCGACCAGATCCTTTTGCCGCTCGCGCTCGCCGAGGGGCGGAGCGTCTACACCGTGACGCGGATCACCGAGCACCTCCGGACGAACGTCGAGACGATCGGCGCCTTCCTCGACCGGCCGATCCGGGTGGAAGCGTCCGACGAGGGGCCCGGCGGCCGGGTGATCGTGGGCTGAATCGTCGCCGGCTCAGGGGTTCGCCTTGCCGGTGACCTTGCGGATGTAGGCGACTTCCTTCGGGTCGTAGGGCGTGCCGTCCTTGCGGAAGATGTCGTGGAACCACTTCGGGGGCTCGGCGGCGTAGGGCTTCTTCCACGAGTCCCAGGGGTAGATCGTCTGCGACTTGCCGTCGACGAACCCCCAGTTGTAGGCCCCGATCTTGCGGTCCTTCAGGTAGCCGAGGTTGGGGTCGAAGGTGCTGCCCATCGGCCGGGCCATGTACTCGGTGCAGAGCAGGGGACGGCCCAGCCGCCGGAGGACCCTGATCCGCTCGGACAGCTCGGGCAGCCTGGCGTAGTTGTGGAACGAGATCACGTCGGACTGGGCGATCTGGAGCGCGGCCGTCTCCGAGAGCCGGTCGGGCGACCAGTCGCCGATCCAGACGCCGGAGGTGAGCGGCTGCGACGGGTCGACCGCCCTCGCCCAGGCGAACGCCTTGCGGAGCAGGTTGAACGCCTGCTCGCGCTTCTCGGGCCGCTCCTGGCCCTTGTAGCTGGAGGCGTTGTCGTTGTCGGGCTCGTTGAAGAGGTCCCAGGCGAGGATTCGCCCGTCGTCCTTGAACCGGCCGACGACCCCCTTGACGTACCCCTCCAGCTCGTCGACCCGCGCGGGGTCGGCCAGGATCGCCATGCCGGGGCTCTGGACCCAGCCCGAATTGTGCAGGCCGGGCCTCGGCCCGCGCTGCCGGCCGAGTGCTGGCGAGGGGTCCCAGCAGGAGTCGAAGAAGACGAACATCACCTTGATATGGTGCCGCTCGGCGACCTCCAGGAACTGGTCGATCCTGGCGGTGAAGCCGGCCCGGTCCTGCTTCCAGAGCAGGTCGTGGAGGAACACCCGCGCGGAGTTGAAGCCGAGCCCCTCGGCCCAGCCCAGCTCGCGGTCGATGGTCGGCAGGTCGAAGGTCTCGGCCTGCCACATCTCCAGTTGGTTGATCGCGGTGCTGGGGATGTAGTTGCAGCCGGCCGGCCAGGGCTGCCCGGCGTACCAGGCGTTGGCCTTCTCGGCCGACCAGCGGCCGGCGGCCTCGGAGGCGGCGGGGAGGGCCAGGGTTGCGGCGGCCAGGACGACGAGCGTGAATCGGAGGGACATGATGGGGCGATACCGGGTTGCGTGAAAGAGGACGAATCGGGCGACACCGAAAATCTTCCCCGATACTCCGCGGCCGGTCAATGCGCCGAGACCCCGCCCTTCGCGACCGACCTCCTCATCAGGAAGACGAACGGCAGGGCAACCAGCGCCATGACGGCGAAGATGATGTAAATGTCCATGTAGGCGTAGAACCGCCCCTGCTGGCCGACCATCCGGCCCATCAGGCCGAACCCCTGCTGGTCGGCCACCCATCGCGTGACGCCGCCCCGGGCCATCCGGGCCTGGGCGTAATACCGGGGCCAGCGGTCGACCATCGGGTTGGCCGGCTTGACGTGCTCGGCCAGGCGGGACT
>JAJYDH010000568.1 GCA_021777685.1 Planctomycetota bacterium
GGCCTTATCCCGGAGGGCCTGGAGATGTCGGCAGGGGCCTTTGCGGAGGCCGCCGGTGAAGTGGTGCGAGCACGAGCACTTGCTCCGGAGCATCCGGCCGTCGGCGTCGATCAGGAGCGAGACGGGGCGGTCGAGGATCTGCCCTTCGAGGACGCGGAGGCCCGAGGGCAGGATCTCATCCTTCGAAATCCGGACGGAGCTGGTCCGGGCGATCTCGCGGGCGGCGACGGTCTCGGGGTCCTCGGGGCCGAGCAACTCGGCGGAGAGGGTCACGGGCATCACCTGCCGCCAGCGGTAGAGGCCGGCGTGGAGGTCGTGGATCACCTGGCCGAGCCCGGCGAACTGGTTCAAGGCGGCGAGGACCTGGGGCTCGGTCCCCCCGGCTCGGGAGGCGACCTGGGCGAGCGTCTGCGCCGGAACCTCGCGGAAGCTGGCGGCGACCCGGGTGGTCAGATACCGGCCCGGCTCGGCCGGCGGGGCGAGGCTGGCCAGGGCCGAGCCGCCCGTCCAGTCGTTGGCGGTCCAGCCGGAGAGGCCGAGCATCAGCCGCATCTCGCCCATCCGGACCGACCAGAAGCTGGGCAGGCCGTCGCCGAGCAGGTAGACCTCGGCCTCGTCGAGCAGCGGCAAGAGCCGGGCCAGGGTCCGGAGCCGGTCGCGGCCCCAGACGCGGACGGTCTCGGCCCTCGGGCCGTCATAAGGGCGGTCGTGGAGCGTGATCCGTTTATCCCAGGGCTCCAGGACGATCGTCACCGGTTGGCCCGGCGTCAGCTCGAACCGGACGGCTCGCGGGCTCCGCGCGGCCTTATGTCTCTTGAGGAACGCCAGGACGTTGTACAGCCCCTCGCGGCTCAGGGGGACCCGGCGCGTCGGCAGGCTCATCGCCGACTGGAGCTGCATGAACCCCCGGAGCCAGGAGGTGGGCAGGTCGATCTTCTCCTCGCGGTAGCCGTCCCCCTGCCCCGCCGTCGCGACCTCGAACCCGGCCGGGTCGACCAGGAACCGCGTCTGGCGATAACTTCGGAGCGTCTGGAAGTGCTCGTGGAGCTTCCACGAATAGTCTACGTTCGTCGTGCCGAGGCTGACGTCCTGTTCGTTCTCGAAAGCGTCCCGGTCGACGGTCAGGCTGCCGTAGCTGGATTCGTCGGCGCTGAAGCATTCGAGGAAGAGGACGTCGGGCGCGACGGTGATGACCGGGTCGCAGGGCATCAGGAGCCGCCAGAGCTCCGGGTCGTGGGTCATCAGGTGGTTCGCGTATTTCTGCCGGGCGTCCCAGTACTGGCGGCGTTTCTGGCGGAAGTCGCGATCGAGCCGGGCGAATTCCTCCTCGGAGAGCGCGAGGGAGGACGCCTCGCGGATCGACTGGCGGGCCTCGGCGGCGACGCCGGACCGGAGCGTGGCCTCGCGGGCCTTCCGCTCGGCGAGGTAGGCGTCGTGGGCCGAGCGGTCGCGGGGCTTGTAGCGAAGGTCGTCGATGACGACGTCGTGGAGCGCCGCGACGGCCTCGCGGAACCGCAAGGGGTGGCGCAAGGTGGCGTCGAACCCCACGCGGTCGCGGCGGAGGTTCGGGGCCAGCGCCACGGCCAGCCCCGCCGGGTTCTGGACGACCGCGCTCCGGCTCCGATAGGCGAAGGTCAGGTTCATCGGCCGATCTCGATTCGTCGGGGACTCATCTCGCGCCCTCTTCTTTTCTGCCTCCCTCTCCCCCTGGGAGAGGGCCGGGGTGAGCGGCGTCGCCACGCCAGCGAGCCCCAGGTCACTTCAGTCGGGGCCGTCCTCGACCGGCGACCACCCTCACCCCGGCCCTCTCCCAGAGGGAGAGGGAGGCAGATATTAGCCATTAATATTCCATAAATAATGGTTGTATTTCACGCCCATTGCAACTCCGGGAAGGCCGATCGGACCAGCGGCCCGACCTCGGGCCTCGCCTCGACCAGCCGGACGACCGCCACCAGCCCCGCGCGGTGCTCGGGCCCCCGGACCGAGCGGAGGGCGACGCCCAGGAGCGGGAGCAAGGCGGGGGCGTCGGCCGGGCTCGCCTCCAGCCTCCGGAGCAACTGGCGGACGACGGCCGGCCTGGCCCGGCTCCCCCGGTGGACGTTGAGCAGGACGGCCGCCCAGAGCGTCCGCAGGGCCGAGGGGTCGAGCGACCGGGCGAGCCGGGCGGGGTCGTCGCCGGCAATTCTCTGCTCCAGCTCGGCCACCAGGGCGAGCTGGACGTCGTCGTGGGGCGATTCGAGGAGCCTGCGCCAGGTCTCGGGGTCGTCGCGGGCCCTCGGCTCGGCCAGGAACCAGGCCCAGCCTTCGGCGCGGACGTCGGCGTGGCGGCTATCGAGGAAGTCGAGGATCATCCCGGCCCCGGAGTCGGGCGAGGCGGCCAGGGCCCCCCGGAGCCACCGGAGGATCTCCGGGCGGAGCGGCTCGCACTCGGCGTCGACCAGCGTGAGGGCCGCCGGGATGTCGAGCCGATCGGGCGGTAACGCCCTGAGCCAGGCCAGGCCGAGCCTCGCGGCCGGCGGCGGCCTCAGCCCGGCCAGGCGGACGGCTTGCGCGAACGTGACCTGATCGGCCCGGACATATCGGCCGATCAGCTCGCAGACCAGGTCGAGCGCCACCGGGTGGGTCGACTCGGCCAGGGCGAGCCAGCGGTCGACCGGCAGGCCCTCCAGCCCCTCGGCGCGGTCGAGCACGTCGGCGGCCAGGGTGGCGACCTCGGGGTCGTCGTGGCCGAGCAGGTCGATCCAGCCTTCCAGCGGGAGCGCCGGCCGGTGCGTCGTGGGGTCGGCCTCGATCCGGCGGATCGCCCAGCGGCGGACCGTCCGGCTCCCGGCCTTCGACAGCAAGCCGACGACGGAGCCCGGCGAGGCGTCCCAGGCCGATTCGAACGCCGGCGCCGGGGACAGCTCGGCCAGCGACCGGCCGGGCCGGGGGGTCCAGCCGGTCGGCCTCGACTCGATCGCCGGGGAGTTGTGGAACAGGATGTGGACCAGGCCCCAGTTGTCGATCAGGGCCAGGCCGTCGGCCACGTCGTCGTCCTGGTAGAGCGCCAGGGCCTCGCTCGCGGCGAGGACGTAACGCCCGGGGTGGTCCTTGCCGAGGTTCCGAAAATAGCGCCAGGCCCGGCGCCTCATGTAGTTCCGAGTGGAGACGCTGAAGAGGCGGGATTGCTTGAGCATCTTCAGGACGGCCGGCGACACCGGCCCTCCTTGCTCAAGCTCGACGATCCGGCCGCGCGGCATGGTCGACCGCCGGGGCTGGACGATGACCTCGTCGGGCCTCTGGGCGTGGACGTGGAAGTTGCCCGCCCGGCCCCACTCCTGGACCCAGTTGTATCCCAGGCCGTTCCAGAGGGCCTGCAAGGCCGTCGATTCCTCCTTCGTCTTCACCTGCTCGTGCATGGAGACGACCCGGGTCCGGCGGACCCGGCGGACCGAGCGGTCGAAGAGGACCAGGAACCGGGCCATGACCTCGTCGTCGCCCGCGGCCTCGGCCCGCTTGAAGAGGCGTTTGATCAGCCCCTCGTGGCGGAAGGCGTTCAGGGGGCGGTCGAGGTAGTCCAGGAGCAGCCGGCGAGAGGCCGGCCGCGTGTCCTCATACCAGGGCCCGGCGAAGTCGGCCAGCGCGTCGGCGTCGGCGACGTCCCGGATCGCGTCGACGAACGCGGGGTCGCCCCGTTCGAAGAGGTCCAGCGGCAACGGGCCCCGGGACGCTCGATCCGCCTCGTCCGCCATGACCGATGTCCCCGCCCGTCCCGATCCGACTCGACCATCCCGCCCGACCCTGGAGGCTAAGGCCCGCCCCCGATCCCGTCAAGGGCCCTTCCGCCCCCGAGCAGGGCTGTTTCATTCTCACTTTGGGAGGGTCAACGGGGACTGGCTCCGGCTGTACTCGGCCGGTGCCCGTCCCCCTTGAATCGCCCACTTTGCCTCGGGAAAGGGGACTGGCACCTC
>JAJYDH010000569.1 GCA_021777685.1 Planctomycetota bacterium
ACCGAGAAGGTCCGGCTGCTCGTCCCGCTCGGCCGCTGGCAGACGCCGGAGGACGTCGCCTCGATGGCCGTCTTCCTCGCCTCGCCCCGGGCCGGAAATGTCACCGGGCAGACGATCAACGTCGACGGCGGGTATGTGATGCACTGGTAGCGGGCAGCGGGTAGCGGGTAGCGGGCAGCGGGTAGCGGGTAGCGGGTAGCGGGCAGCGGGCAGCGGGCAGCGGGTAGGAGAAGATACGCTTCCGCCATGTCAGCCTTTGTCTTTACTAACCGCTACCCGCTACCCGCTGACCGCTACCCGCTATCCGGTCGCCGACGGCGTCCTGGCGGTCCCATTCTTTCCCATGAGGTGACGATGACGACCTGGGCGATGCTCCTCTGCTCGGCGGCGATGATGGGCGCCGGCCCCGATGACCCGGCGATCGCCGTCGACGCGGGGCGGGTGCTCCACCGGGTCTCGCCCTACCTCTATGGCGCGTGCATCGAGGACGTGAACCACGAGATCTACGGCGGCCTCTACAGCCAGATGATCTTCGGCGAGAGCTTCCAGGAGCCCCCTCGGCCGCTTCCGCTCAGGGGGTTCGCGACCTTCGGCGGCGGCTGGCGGCCGGTCGACGGGGCGATCCGGGCCGAGCCGGGGGACGGGCCGAAGCTGATCGCCGACGTGCCGCCGGTCGCGGTCGGCGAGGTCGGCGTCGAGGTCTACTTCCCTGCCCATCAAGGGGGCAACGCCGGCTTGATCCTCAAGGTCGACCGGCCGGGCGTGGGCGCGGACAGGTTCACCGGCTACGAGGTCTCGCTGGAGACCTCGGGCAAGCTGGTCATCGGTCGTCATCGCCAGAACTGGGAGCCGATCCGCGAGGTCCCCTGCGCGGTGCCCGTCGGCCGGTGGATTCCGCTGGTCGTCCGGCTGAAGGAGCGATCCTTCGAGGTTTTGGTGGATGGTCGGAGCCTGGCGACGTTCGAGGACGCCGATCATCCCCTCGGCGCCGGCCGGATCGGGCTCCGGACCTGGCAGCGGCCCGCGCGGTTCCGCAATCTGCGCGTCGAGTCGGGCGGCTCGGCCCGGACGCTCGCGTTCGAGCTGGAGCAAGGCGACGCCTTCGGCGAGGGGGTCAGCGGGATGTGGGCCGCGACCCGGCGGGGGTCGGCGACGGGCCGATTCTCGCCGGAGACGGACGCCCCGTTTGCCGGCCGACAGTCGCAGAAGTTGACGTTCCTCGGGGGCGAGGGCGAGGTCGGGATCGAGAACCGGGGCCTGAACCGCTGGGGCCTGAATGTTGTCGCGGGCAAGCCTTACGAGGGGTACGTCTGGGCCAGGGCCGCCGAGCCGACGCCGCTTTTTTTCTCGCTCGAAGGGCATGGCGGCGAGCCAATCCTGGATGAAACGCGGGTCGAGGTCCAGGGCTCGGTCTGGAAGCGGTACGACTTCGCGTTGACACCCCGGCAGGGCGACACCTCGGGCCGGTTCGCGATCAAGTTGAAACAGCCCGGCTCGGTCTCGGTCGGCCACGCCTTCCTCCAGCCGGGCGAGTGGGGCCGGTTCCAGGGGCTGCCCGATCGCAAGGACGTGGCCGAAGGGCTCATCAACCAGGGGCTCACCGTGCTCCGGTACGGGGGGTCGATGGTCAACCATTCCGAGTACCGCTGGAAGAAGATGATCGGCCCGCGCGACCGTCGGCCGCCGGTCGCGGGGACGTGGTATCCGCACTCGACCAACGGCTGGGGGATCTTCGACTTCCTCGACTTCGCCGAGGCCGCCGGCTTCCTCGCCATCCCCGACCTCAACATGGGCGAGACGCCCGCCGACATGGCCGACTTCGTCGAGTACGCCAACGGCCCGCACGACAGCGAATGGGGCCGCAAGCGGGCCCTCGACGGGCATCCCAACCCCTATCGGCTCAAGTACGTCGAACTCGGCAACGAGGAGGCGATCAACGACGCCTACTTCGCGAAGTTCAGGCCGATCGCCGAGGCGATGTGGGCGAAGGACCCGGACCTGATCCTGGTCGTGGGAGATTTCGCGTACAACAAGGTCATCGTCGATCCGATGCGCTTCGAGGGCGGGGCGGCGTCAAGCTCGCTGGCGGCGCACAAGAAGATCCTGGAACTGGCCCGCGAGCGGGGCCGCGAGGTCTGGTTCGACATCCACGTCTGGACCGACCACCCGCCCGAGCCGAATGGGATGAAGCCCGAGCGGAGCTACATCGAGCAGCTCGGCAAGCTCGCCCCCGGGGCGAAGTACAAGGTCGTCATCTTCGAGTACAACGCGGGCAACCATGCCCAGAAGCGGGCCCTGTCCAACGCCCTGGCGACGATCGAGGCCGAGAAGATCGGCGACCTGTTGCCGATCGCCTGCGCCGCGAACTGCCTCCAGCCCGACGGCCAGAACGACAACGGCTGGGACCAGGGCCTGCTGTTCCTCAACCCCTCCAGGGTCTGGCTCCAGCCCCCCGGCTACCTGACGAAGATGACCCGGCGTGACGCCCAGCCGCTGCTGGTCGCGAGCGAGATCAAGGGAAATGCCGGCAAGCTCTCGGCCAACGCCAAGCGGTCCGAGGACGGCAAGAGCCTCGTCATCCAGGCCGTGAACTGGGGGGACGAGCCCCGATCGGTCCGGATCGAGGTCGAGGGTTTCACGCCGTCGAAACCCTCCGCCGTCGTCGAGGAGTTGGCCGGCCCGCTCGACCTGGCGAACACCGCCGACCGGCCCGACCGGATCGTCCCGACGCGATCCGAGTGGGCCCACTCGATGGCGAAGGGCCGGGCCTCGTACACCTTCCCGCCGCGCTCGTTCACGGTCCTCCGCTTCGAGTGAGATCCTGCCCATGACAGCCCGCCTCCGACCCCTCGCGCCGTTCCTGCTCCTGCTCCCTTCGGCCCTCGCGGGCGCGGCGGACGGCCCGCTCTCGCCCGACGAGGCCCTCCGGGCGTTCCGGGTCGCGCCGGGGCTCCGGGTGGAGCTGGTCGCGGCCGAGCCGCTGGTGGCGAGCCCGGCGGCGATGGCGTTCGACGAGCGAGGGCGGCTGTTCGTCGCCGAGGATCGCGGCTATCCGACCGGGCCGGGCGAGGGGAAGCCGCCCGCCGGCCGGATCGCCCTGCTGACCGACGACGACGGCGACGGCCGGATGGACCGCCGGTCCGAGTTCGCCGACGGGCTCACCTTCCCCAACGGCGTCATGCCCTGGGACGGCGGGCTGATCGTCACCTGCTCGCCGGAGATCCTGTTCCTCCGCGACGTCGACGGGGACGGGAGGGCCGACGAGCGCCGGGTGCTGTTCGCCGGGTTCTCGACGGCCGGGAGCACCCAGCTTCGCGTGAGCCACCCGACGCTGGGGCCCGACAACTGGGTCTACGTCACCAGCGGGCTGACGGGCGGGAAGGTGACGTCCCCCTCGGCCCCCGACCGGCCGCCGGTCGAGCTGAAGCGGACCGACTTCCGGTTCCGGCCCGACCTCCGGGGCTGGGAGGCGGCCGACGGCGGGGCGCAGTTCGGGCTGACCTTCGACGACTTCGGCCGCCGGTTCTTCTGCTACAACCGGGTCCAGGTCCAGCACGCGGTGATCGCCTCGGCGACCCTCCGGCGGAACCCGCATCTGGCCTTCTCGGACACCGTCCAGGACTGCCCGGCCGAGACCGTCGCCGAGCCCCTGAAGGGCCACGGCGCCGCGGCCCGGCTCTACCCGATCAGCCAGAACGTCACCACGGCCGACTCGCACGCCGGGACCTTCACCGCCGCCTGCGGCGTGACCATTTTCCGAGGGGCCGGCCTGCCCGATGCGTACCGAGGCGGCGCCTTCTCGTGCGACCCGACCGGCAACCTCGTCCACTTCGACCGGCTCGAACCGCGAGGCGCCACCTTCGCCGCCCGGCCGGCGTTCGAGGGCTTCGAGTTCCTCGCCTCGGCCGACAACTGGTGTCGCCCGGTCTTCCTCGCCCACGGGCC
>JAJYDH010000570.1 GCA_021777685.1 Planctomycetota bacterium
ATAAAAAAATTTATCTAGAGCCAGCCGAGGGCGGCGAGGGCGGCGAGGTGCTTGCAGAGGGGGCGGGCGGGGCGGGCGCCGTCGGCGACCTGGTAGGTCCACTCGGCGCAGTCGCACTGGGTCGAGCCGTCGCGGAGCCGGCAGGCGTAATACGGGCCGTGCTCCAGGGGCGGCGAGAGCCGGGTCAGCCGCCACTGGGTCGGGGCCAGGGGCGTCCCGGCGATCTTCTCGGCCCGGTAGGTCCGGCCGGCGATCGGGATCAGGACGACCGGGGGCAGCTCGCCGTCCTCGGCCCCGAGGGTCAGGAAGGTGATCGGGGGCTGGCTCAGGGCCGATTCGAGGGCCGGGCCGCCGAACTCGGCGCGGAGGCGGTCCCACGACCGACCGGCCTCGGCCAGGGCCTGGCGGAAGTGCCACGAGGTCGCGTGGAACGGCCCCAGGCGCTGCTCGGCCGCCTCCAGGTCGGCCGTCGCAACGTCCAGGATCATCCGGCCCCGCTGGGCCAGCTCGACCGCCCGGCGCGCCGGGTCGGACGGGTCGCGATGGAGCAGCATCGGGAGGACTCGGGACTCAGGACTGGGGACTCAGGACTCGCTCCGGGTCGTTCAGCACGATTCGACCTTCCGGGCCTTCTTCAACCCCGGGTCCTCAATCCTCGGCGCATCGGCGGGGAGGTGGACATAGGTCCGACGCGCGGACCCGACCAGGCAGACCTCGCGGATCGTAGGGGCCAGGGCCTTGCCACGGCGGGACTCGGGTCGGGTTCTTGCGATGGTGCCGGTCATCGGGGGTTACCCTCCTTGTCGTCCGTCCAGGACATCTCCGTTCAGGAGTGTACTGAACGGCAGGACCGAAGACAACCCCCCACCCAAAGGCTCGGGCGTGGGGCGGTGCCGAGCCCTCAGTCCGTCAGTCCTGTGGTGCTATTTGGTGCGTGTCGAGGGGGGCGATGCGGCGTGGCGGATCGCGTCCAGCTCGGTGGCGAAGGCGTCGAGCAGGCCGGGGCGGCCGGCCTGGCCGGGGTGGATCGCCTCCAGGCCGAGCTGCGACTGGACCGAGTACGAGAGCCGGTGCTCGGGCCCGACCAGGACGACCAGTTGCGGGCCGTCGGGCTTGGGCGCGGCCAGGAGCTGGTCGGTGCCGGTCAGCTCGGCCTCGGCGACGCCGGGGAGGGTCGAGCGGAGGATGAACCGGAGCCGGCCTCCGGGCGTCGGGCCCTCCACCCGAGGGTGGTCCAGGTCGGGCCCGACCACCGCGACCGACCGGAACGGCCGGGCCCGGTGGCGGAGCAGGACCGCCGAGCGGAGGTTCATCAGCTCGCGGGTCTCCAGGTGCCGGAACGTGACCTCGCGGAGGCCGTCGGCCAGCGACGTCACCAGCACGATCAGCAGGAAGCTGGCCAGGACCCGGCGCTGGCGGACGTCGCGCCTCCGGGCCCAGCGGTCGAGCCCCCGGGCCAGCCAGACCACGGCGATCAGCAGGTCGACCGCCAGGTGCAGCCCCAGCGCCGACCTCGGGCCGACGTGGCCGTGGGTCAGGCCGATCACGGCGCCCCGGAGGTCGCCGCTGAGCCACCAGACGACCGAGACGGCCGTCGCCGGCGCCAGCCAGCCCAGCCACCGGACCGCGGCACGCCTCGTGGCCAGGTCGCTGATCGCCTGGGCCGCCAGGAGGTTGAGCGGGAGCAGCAGGAACAGCCCCATCGTCGTCTGGGGGCCGCCGACCCAGCTCGCCGGCGCCAGCGCCGCCACGCCCAGCCAGATCACCCAGAAGATCCCGCCGATCGTCGCCCGGTCGTCGCGGTCGGAGACCAGGGCGACCTTGACCGTCCTGGCGACGCCGAACAGGGCCAGCGGCAAGGTCGCCGGGGCCAGGTCGTTCAGCCTGGCCAGCAAGGTCGGCCGCTCCCAGCCCAGCGGGTCGGGCGGGTTGAGCAACGCCCCGACGAACTCGCCCCCGTGCCGGGCGAGCATCGCCCCGTACCAGGGGGCCGCGATCAGCAGGCCGATCGCCAGCGCGATCGAGCCGGCCAGCAGGCTCGGGTTGTTCCACCAGCCGTACCAGGGGCGCTCCTGGCGCTCCACCGGCGCCATCTCGGACCGGAGATAAGCCTGGTGGAGCACGATCACCGGCACGCAGAGCAGGCCGATACCGCCCATCGACAGGAGCGACATCCCCAGCGCCACGCCCCCCAGGGCCACCCACGCCGCCCCGCCGCCCCTCAGGTAATGCCGAGCCGTGCCCGCGCCGACCCGGAAGTGCCGGCCATAGCAGTACATGGCCGTGAGGGTCGCCGCGAGGGTCAGGGTCGCGGGCGATGCCTCCTTCATCTGGATCAGCAGGTGCGGGTTGAACGCCGTCAGGACCGCCGCGACCAGCCCCACGCCCGAGCCTCGCCAGAGCTGCCCCTGCCAGTAGATCAGCAGGACGATCAGCCCCCCGGCGATGTAGCTGGGAAGGACCGTCGCCACCGGGGCATGGTCCGAGCCCAGCGCCAGCCCGATCGCCTCCAGCCACGCATAGAGCGGCGGCTGGAACGCCACCGCGCGGAAGGCCCGGGCCTCCATCGCCGGCCTGAGCGTCTCGACCGCCGGCAACTGGTCGACGACCCAGCCGTCGAGGACCGCCAGCCCCCGGAGCCCCCACCAGGGGCCGGGAGGGGTCAGGTTCCACCAGTTCAGCGCGTAGAGGCCGGGCAGCACGGCCGCCAGGACCACCAGCGGGAAGAACATCCCCGACCGTGGGGCAGGGCGGAGCAGCGGCCGGCCCGGGCCGCCGGCGAGGCCGGGCCCGCCCCAGCCGTCCATCCGCCCCGATGACAGGAACGTCTCCATGTGACGATCGGCTCCTTCCGTATCGCCCGCGGATCAATCTTCCGATCGTCGAAGCCTAGCAGAAACCGCCCCCCGCGCGTAGCCGGATCGCCCGCCGGGACGGTGTCGAATCCCGGGGCCGTGATGGCATGAAGAGCCCTGCCTTCGAAGGTCTCAACTGCGGTCACAGGTGTCAGAAAAGCCCGGCGGCCATCAGGATCTCACGCAAGGCCACGAGCGGCGGGTGGTTCATCCGCGGCACATCGATCGTGGTCCGGCCGATGGCGGTCCGGCCGACGATCTTGCCGCCCTGGAAGCGGAAGTGGTAGGACCACTTGTGCTTTCGCGGATGATAGAGCCTCGTCAACTTCCCGGTCGCCGGGTCCCGGCCGGCCAGGTTCGGCCCCTTGCGGCCATTGCAGTAAACGCACGACAATGCGAGATTGCCCACGACGGTGCGACCGCGATGCTGGCGGGCGATGATGTGATCGATCTCGAAGGTCGCACGCGACCCGATCTGGGGCAATCGGCAGTATTCGCACCGATCCCCCGCCCGCCCTCGGACCCGCCGTTCCAGCTCGGCATTCATCGCCTAGGCGTGCTTCTTCAGCGAGAACCGGGCCTTGGCGTGCATCAGGTCGATCAGGAGACTGATCCGCAGATAGCTCTCCAGCTCTTCCTTCTCGGCGGGGGTCAAGGCGTCGTTCTGATTCTTCACCAGCAGGTCATGCATCCGGTCCTGGTCATCCTGATCGAGGCGAAAGATCCCGAGGACGGCCTCGGCCGCGTCCTCGGAGAGATCGGCCTCGTCGGGACGGACCATCCGGGCGATGATCGCCGCGTCGACGCTGGTCTCGCCGCTCAGGATGGACATGGCGACTGCCCCCACAATATTTATCTGGAACGGACTGCCATCCTACCAAAACCGACGATTCTCGCCTATCGCCGTCGCGGCGAGTCCCCAGCCTTGTAGGGAACCAAAAACCAAGTCTGACCTTGCGCCAAGAAGCTCGGGAGAGGAGGACGGCCTTCACAAGCTCGAAACCTCTCGTCGGGACCCTGCGGGTACCCAATCCCGCCCGGCAGAGCTGGGCCAGCAGCCGGAAGCGAGTCTTGCGT
>JAJYDH010000056.1 GCA_021777685.1 Planctomycetota bacterium
GCTCGGGGACGGTGTAGGGGACCTGCCTCGTGGCGGTGTCGGGCACGAACCGGACGACGGTGCTCGGGACCATCTCGGTCTTCTGCTCGGGGACGTAATCGGTCTTCGTGACCGGGACCTGACGGTAGGCCGTCGAGGTGACGTAATGGGTCTCGGTGACGTCGCGGACGACCGCCTTCTTCGTCGGGCCTTGGGGGCTGGGGGCCACGCCCGACTGATCGCTGGCGGCGGCCTGGGCGCTGGGGGCGGGGACGTCGACGTACTCCGTGACCTGCCGGGTCGTCGTCACCGGGCTGCTGACGCTGTACGGCTGGTTGACCATCGAGGTCGTCGTCACCGGCTTCATCACGGTCGACGTCCGGGGGACCTGGATCGTCTCGGTGACGGGCTTGGTCGTCGCGTAGCTCTCGGTCCGGTACTCGGTCCGGTAGCGGGTCTCCGTCCGGGTCTCGGGGACCTGCTCGGCGACCGTCCTCGTCACCGGGTAGGACTCGTTCCGGAACTCGGTCCGGGTCCGGGTCCGGGTCTCGGTGACGGGGACCTGCTCGGCGACCGTCCGCGTGACGGGATATTGCTCGGTCCTGTACTCGGTCCGATACCGGGTCTGCGCCTGGGTGGTCGGCACCTGCTCGGCGACGGTCCGGGTGACGGGATATTGCTCGGTCTTGTACTCGGTCCGATACCGGGTCTCCATCCGGGTCGTCGGCACCTGCTCCATGACCGTCTCGGTCACGGTCTGGTAGGTCGTCACCTGCTGGGGCACGCAGGCCGGCGCCGCCTCGCAGGTCGCGGAGGCGGCGACACCTCGCCCGCACTTGTGGCAGCCGAGCGCCCGGTTCTCCGCCGCCGGCGCCAGCCCCAGGCCGATCGCCAGGCCCAGCGTCCATCTCAGCCGATCTTGCCGCACCGAAGGTCTCATGTCGGTTTCTCCCGGTTGTCCCTCGCACCATCTCGACTTCTGTCGAGTGTTGCGTCGAGGCCAGGACCGTTGTAACGCGCAGTCTGGGAGAAATACACAGGGTGCATCGATTTGGCGGAGACCCGGGCAATTCGGCGGTTGAGGAAAGTAGGCGATATCGACGATCTATGAAAATATTGACGACCACGAAGAGTATATCGGCGAATCGAAGCATACTGCCCGGTATCGGCGGCATTGACGGGTCAATCTTCGTTCGAGGAGAAGGCCCCGGGCGTGATCCGGAAGAGGGTGAAAGACCGGTCGAACCGGTCGGACGGCGCCCGGAGCAGAATCTCGACCCGGCCGATCCGCCGGAGGCCGGGCAGGTCGCGGTCGCGGCCCAGGAGCGCGTAAGGGGCGGGGGGCGGCGCCGGAGGGCGGGCGGCGAGGTCGTCCAGGCCCTGTCGCCAGCAGGCCGGGCGCCCCAGGTAGAACAGGCGGACGGCCCAGTCGTGCGGGACCGGCCCGAACGGCGTGGGGTAGGGCTTGCGGTCCCAGTCCTCGTAGAGGAACGCCAGCGGCAGGCCGGGGGCGACGGCCCGGCCGATCGCCTCGCATGAGTCCCACTCGGCCCCCCGGCGGTCGAACCTGGGGCCGAGCCAGAGGTGCCCCAGCCCGCAGGCCAGGCCGAGCCCCGCGAACAGCGCGACGGCCCCTCGACGGACCTTCCGGGGCGACCACCCCCGCCGCCGGAGCCGGAGCCCGACGCGGCCCAGCCCCAACGCCGCCCAGGCCGAGAGCGGGGGCAGGGCGTGGATCGCGTAATGGGCGTTCTTGACCGTCGCCGTCGAGAGCACCAGGACCGGCACCACCGCCCAGGCCCAGAGCAGGCGGTCGCCGCCGCCTCGTCCCTTGATCGCCCGGAGCAGCGACGGCCAGGCCCCCACCAGCGCCAGCGGGGTCCAGGGCATCGCCTGGCCCAGGACCGCCGGGCCGAACTGCCACCCGGGGCTGCCGATGAAGTGCTCCGGATGCGCCGCCATCCGGTCGGTGATGTGCAGGGTCCAGAGCGAGACCGCCGCCGGGAGCCGGATCGCCACCAGGACCGGCCAGGTCAGCGCCAGGACCGCCGCCAGGGCCCACCCCTTCGCATCCCTCAGGGATCTGATCGCCGATCGGTCGCGGTCCCAGGCCAGGACGACCACCACCGCCGACCCCACCAGGACCGCGCCAAATCCCAGCCCCTTGACCAGCGCCGTCGCCCCCAATCCCGCGAGGAACGCCCACCGCCAGGAGGGGGAGGGGGGGGCTTCCGGCGAGGTCGGCGAGGGGTCGGGACGCAAGATCGGTAAGCCGGCCTCTCTGCCTCCCTCTCCCTCTGGGAGAGGGCCGGGGTGAGGGTCATCGCCGGGCGAATGGTCCCCGATCGAGCCCTCTTGCCAGACCACTGGCAATGCCGCGACCCTCACCCCCGACCCCTCTCCCAGAGGGAGAGGGGAGGCAGATTTGCCGGCGATCGACCCGGAGGAAACTGAGCGTCGGCCCGCCCAGGGCATGAAGGAACGAGAACGCCCGGGCGCCAGGTGTGGCCCCCGGATCTTGAGCCCTGAGTCCCGAGTCCCGAGTCCCGAGTCCCGATCTCGGAGCCGGTCGAACGCGACCATCGTCCAGGTGACGAGGCAGGCCAGGACGATGTCGGCCTCGGCGAGCCGGCCGCGCATGATGGTCCAGAGGGTCGTCGCCTGGACCAGGCCGGCGACCCATCCAATGTCCCGGCCGAACCGCCGGGCGGTGAAGACGGCCACGCCCAGGGCCAGGAGCGTCGCGGCGACCGCCGAGGGGACCCTGGCGACGAACTCCGTCACCTCGCCGGCGGCCTTCCCCGCCAGGGCGACCAGCCAGAAGGCGAGCGGGGGCTTTTCCAGCCAGGGCTGACCGTCGATCGTCGGGACCAGCACGGCCCCCGTCGCGATCATCTCGCGGGCCGCCTGCGCGACGAACGCCTCGTGGTACGTCAGCCGCCCCGATGACCCCAGGCCGATCCCCAGCGTCAGGGCCGAGAGCCCCGCGATCGTCGCAACCCGGGCCATCCCCAGTCGAGTCTCGGGCATGGCGATCGGGGCCCTCCCCGGCCCTTCCTTCGATGTCGGACGAGGCCGGGTCGCACCCCGGCGCGGCGGCATCCTACCGCAAGGGCCGATCGATGGCGAGGCAACTTCGACGTGCCGACGGGCTCTTCATGAGTCGACCACGGAGGCGATGCGATGATTGGTCAACTGATGTTCGATTACCATCTGGCTCACTTGAAATTCCGAAGCGAGTTCCGCGACCTGATCATAAGTTACACGGCCCGTGGCGCGGGCGGCCAGTTCCTCGGCCGGCGCGAGGAGTTCGGCGGCGAACGCCCGGGATGCCCTCTGGGACCACACCACGATCCAACGAGCGACCGGGAAGACGGAGCCATAGACGCCCCGCCGGAGACTCCTCGACTTCTCTCCCACGCAATCCGTAAGGCAAATCTCACGAGTCCCATCCCGCGCATGAATTTCGAGGCGTGCCCAGGTCGCCCGGAATAGCCGGTCCCGCACCCTTGGCGATCGCTCCCAATCGACTTTGAAATTGAGCATGACCATCACCAGTCCAGGAGACCACCGTCATCGCGGGGACGCTCCGCCTCTTCGATCGGCCAGGCTTTATACCATCCTTGGGCCCGGTTGATCAGCCGAGCCTCATAGAGCCGACCGTCCAACCATCCCCAGACGTGTCGGGGAAAGTCGCCGTCAAATTGGGCCCCCGAACAGCGGCGAATGATCGCCTCCCGGAGGGCGACGGTGATCACCTCGAAATCCACGTCCCTGGGATCGCAGCGCGCGGCATCGGACCGGAGCGCCGGAGGTCCGGCCTCGCTGGGATAGTCCTTGTGCTCGCTACCCCCACATACCTCACCCTGGCGGCGACCACATTGGGTGCGGCGAGCTCATCGGGCCAGGGTGAAATGACCTCATGCTTCGCCCGCTGGTATCGCTTCCGGGCCATCTGCCGGGACCTTTCACGATCGACTCGGAGGAGGATGCCTCGATGCAGCCTCTCCTCACGACAGCAGGAACTCCAGGTCGTCCTTGGTCAGGGTGCCGATGACGTTCCGGTTCTCGTTGAGGATGGCGTCGGCCAGGTCGCGCTTCTTCTGCTGGAGTTCGAGGATCTTCTGCTCGACGGTGTCCCGGCAGATCAGCCGGTAGGCGAAGACCTGCTGGGTCTGGCCGATCCGGTGCGATCGGTCGATGGCCTGGGCCTCGACGGCGGGGTTCCACCAGGGGTCGAGCAGGTAGACGTAGCCGGCGGCGGTCAGGTTCAGCCCCAGGCCGCCGGCCTTCAGGCTGATCAGGAACAGCGGGATCGACGGGTCGTTCTGGAACCGCTCGACCCGCTCGGCGCGGTTGCGGGTCCGGCCGTCGAGGTACTCGTAGGTCAGCCCCTCGGCGTCGAGCCGGTCGCGGACCAGGCCGAGGAACTTGGTGAACTGCGAGAAGACCAGGATCTTGTGCCCCTCCTCGGCCACCTCGACGAGCTGCGGGATGAGCATGTCGAGCTTGGCGCTGGGGTCGCCGGAGCGCTCGGGGTCGATCAGGCCGGGGTGGCAGGCGGCCTGGCGGAGCCGCAAGAGCGCCTCCAGGACCTCGATCTTGGATCGGCCCAGCTCGGCCGAGTCCTTGCGCAAGAGGGCCTGGCGGTAATGGGCCTTGAGGTCCTCGTAGAGCTGCCTCTGGGCGGGCTCGAGGTCGCAGGTGAGGGTCTGCTCGAACTTCTCGGGCAGGTCCTTGACCACCTGGGCCTTGGTCCTCCGGAGGATGAACGGGCGGAGGGCGCGGGCCAGGAGGGACCGGGCCCCCTCGTCGGCGGCGGAGGCGCCCGAGGCGTACTTCTTGAAGACCGAGGCGGTGCCGAGCATGCCCGGGTTGAGGAACTCGAAGATCGACCAGAGCTCGCCCAGGTGGTTCTCGATCGGCGTGCCGCTCATGGCCAGGCGGTGCCGCCCCTTGAGCAGCCGGGCCGCCTTGGCCGCCTGGCTGTCGGCGTTCTTGATCGCCTGCGCCTCGTCCAGGATCACATAATCGAAGGTGGTCTGGCTCAGCTCGACGATGTCGGTCCGGAGCGTCCCGTAGGTGGTGATGATCAGGTCGAAGTCGGGGAAGTCCTCGCGGGTCGCGTGGCGGTTCGGCCCGGTGTAGTCGAGCACCCGGAGCCTCGGGCAGAACTTCTCCGCCTCCTCGGCCCAGTTGAAGACCAGCGACCGGGGGACGACGATCAGGCTCGGACCCTTCGACTGCCGGCGGGCCCGCCGGCTCTGGAGGAGGGCGAGCACCTGCACGGTCTTGCCCAGGCCCATGTCGTCGGCCAGGATGCCGCCGAAGTCGAACTTCTGGAGGTACTCCAGCCAGCCCAGGCCCTCTTTCTGGTAAGGGCGAAGCTCGCCCCGGAAGCCGGGCGGGGCCTCCCTGGGGTGGACCCCCTCGAACCTCGGGAGGTTCTGGCGGACCTTGCCGAAGCCGATGTCGAGCTTGATGTCGGGCTGCGACGCCAGGAGCGCGTCGAGCAGCCCGGCCTGGGCCTTGCCGAACCGGATCGGGCCGTTCTCGTCCTCGGCGTTGCCGAGGTCGGCGAGCAGCCCGTACTTCTTGAGCCAGTCCTCGGGGAGCATCCCCATCGAGCCGTCGCCGAGCGAGACCATCGTCTCGCCCCGGCGGGCCGCCGCGAGCAGGTCGGGCAGGGGGACGGCCTGGCCGCCGAAGTCGACCTGGCCCCCCAGCTCGAACCAGTCGATCCCGGTGGTCACGGCCAGCTTGAACTCGCCGGCCTGGCGGATCAGCTTCCCCTCGGCCTCGACCCGCCAGCCGGCCTGGACCAGTTCCTTGGTCACCTGCGGGACCCGCTTGGCGGGGATCTCCAGGCTCCCGGGGTCGAGCAGGTGGTCCTTGGCGTCCTTGAACCCCAGCTCGTAGAGCTGGATGCCCGCGGCCTGCTCCAGCGCGACCTGACGGTGGACGACCAGGTTCAGGTCGGTCCGGACGGCCAGGTTGCCCGGCCTGATGATCGGCACGTAGGCCCCCGCGTAGTCGAACCCCAGCTCGGCGATCAGGCGGTCGGTCCCCCAGTTCTGGCGGGGGGTCCGCAGGGTCAGGCAGGGCTGGGGCATGTCCTCGACGTCGCGGAGCTTGAGCGTCTCGGACTCGATCAGCTCGGAGGCCGGGACCTGCGAGTCGGCCAGGAGCTTCTCGAGCATCGCGTCCTGCTGGGCCGAGTCGGAGAAGGCCATCTCCTTCTCGTGGCGGACCCGCATCACCCAGAGGAACAGGCCGGCGTCGTCGAACCGGGCGACTTTGCCGACCCCCTGGACCACCAGGCCGGGGAGCAGGGCCATCGGCTCGGCCAGGTCCATCCGGTCGGCCCCCCCTCGGCCGTCGGGCCGTCGGAGCATCCCGCGCCACGACCAGCGCTTGCCGGTCGGGTCGCAGCGGACGTCGAGGCCGAACCGCCAGGGGGCCTGGTCGTCCCAGCGGACGACGGGCGGGTCGTCCTCGCCGTCGGTCCGGCGGAGCCGGAGCCGCCCGGACTTGGCCAGCCGCTCCACGACCGCCCCCTGGGCGTCGGGGCGGAGCGGGAACCGGCGGGTCCCGGCCGACTCGCCGTGGCCGTTGGCGTTGGCGCCGGCCGCCGACGAGGAGGCCGGGGCGGCCTGGGCGTCGACCAGGTCGGCGAGCAACTCGCGGTCCTCCGGGTCGTAACGGACGACCGGCAGGTTCGCGGCGTGCCACCAGGGCTTGAGCGGGCCCCAGTCCCCGTTGGGCCGGCGGGCCCGGCGGGCCAGGTCGATCACCACCTGGTTGGCCGCGAGCGTGGCCGGGACGTCGAGCACGTAGGCGAGCAGCCGCTTGGCCTTCTGGGCCGCCGCCGCCGCCGCGCGGGCGGCCCTGGCCTGGGCCTTGAGGTGCTGGGGATGGATGTTGCCGTTGACCCCCTCGACCCCCGGGCCTCGGGCCCTCCGGTCCTTGGGATTGGGATGCGGCCGTGCCGGCCGCTGCGCCCCGGCGCCGGGCCCGACGGCCCCCCGGGCCTGGTTCGGCTGTCCCGGCGGACCCTGGCCCCGCTGGGGCGGATAGCCCGGCCCGGGGCCCCGCTGGGGCGGATAGCCCGGCCGAGGCGGATAGCCCGGCGGGCCCTGTTGCTGGTTCCGGGGCGGGCCCTGTTGCTGGTTCCGGGGCGGGCCCTGTTGCTGGTTCCGGGGCGGCTTCTGATGAGGCCCCCGGGGAGGCACCTGGCCCTGGCCCCGGGGCGGCCCCTGTTGCGGCCCTCGGGGAGGATACGGGCCGGGGAGCGTGTCGGGGAGCGGGTAGGGCAGCGGCGGCGGATACCCCTCCGGCATCCCTTCGGGCGGGTAGGCCGCCGGCCGAGGGGGCGAATCCGTCACCAGCCGGAGCGGCCGGCTCGCCGCCGAGGGGAGCAGGCCCCGCGCGTCGACGGCCAGGACCGTCGCCCAGAGGTGCTTGCAGGGCGCCCCGGTCGGGCCGAAGTACGGGCACGAGCACGTCGCGATCAGCTTGATCCCGCGGAGCCGGACCCGGACCTTGTACTTCTCGGTCCCGCGGACCTTGGCGACGACCTCGCCCGCCGACGACGCCGTGATCGCGACCCGGCCCTTGGCGAAATACGACTGGCCGCGGGCCCGGACCGCGTCGCTGAACTCTCGGGCCACTTTCTGGGCGATCCCCATCATCCCTTCCCATCCGGGACGGCTGCTGAACCCGACGTCCGGGGGACGACCCCCGCCGTCATCATCATCATCATCATCATCATCATCGCGGGCCGACGACCGGGCCCCCGGCCGTCGACCGTCATCTTCGCCAAATTCGCCGACTCCGATCCGATCTCGCCTCCTCGGGCTCATGCCGAGGGCCGGCCGTCGATCCCCGATTCTCCCCGAATCCCGACCGATCCGGATGGGGGCCTCCCGAAAGACGCCAGCAGCCGTGCGATCCCCCATCCCCGCTCGCGGACCTTCTCGAAACCGCGGCCCGATCCGGGCTCCTCGCTGCCTCAACTGTCGTCGCTCGCCCCGGCCTCGATCCCGGGAGATGGTCGGTGTGCCCTCGAATCACCCGGGAAGCAAACCTCGAACCATCGAGAGCCGGACATCGACGGACGATCGCCCTCACCGACCGATGATGGACGGAAGAACACACAGAAATCCCACTTCACCGATCCCGACGATTCGACCTCGGCCGGGGGCGTCTGGCGGCCCTCCGACCCTCGGGAACCCTAGGACGTCCCGGGCTCAGACGTCGAGGTTCTTGACCTCCAGCGCGTGCTTCTCGATGAATTCCCGGCGGGGCTCGACGTCGTCGCCCATGAGCGTGGTGAACAGGTCGTTGGCGGCAGCGACGTCGTCGAGCTGGACCTTCATGAGGGTCCGCTTCGTGGGGTCCATGGTGGTCTCCCAGAGCTGCTCGGCGTCCATCTCCCCCAGCCCCTTGAACCGGGTGATCTTCATCCCCTTCTCGCCGAGGTGCCGGACCGTCGCGACCAGGGAGCGGAGGTCGAGCAGGGGGTGCTCCTCGTCCTCGCGGGCGAGGATGAACCGGGGCGGGGGGTCGTCGCCGGTGATCTCGACGGGCAGGAGGACGTCGGCCCTCAGCCCGAAGTCGGCGAGGAGCCGGGCCAGCCACTTGTTGAGCGTCCGGACCTCGTGCAGCTCGGTGACCTGGGTCAGCTCGCCGTCGCCGCTCCCGTCGCCGCCGGGCGAGGGGTGGGCGTGCTGGTACGACTCCAGCTCCTCGGCGGTGTAGGGCCAGGCGTCCTCGGAGCCGGCGAACCCCTGGACGTGGTAGAGCGGCAGCAGGCCGGTCTCGGGGTGCGCCCGGGCCAGGAACGGCCGGAGCGGGAGGTTCCGCCGCCCGAAGGCGCGGAGGGCGTTGTCCAGGCCGGTGACGACCTCCAGGAGGGCCTTGAGCCGGTCCCCCTCGATGGCCGAGGCCGGGTCGGTCGCATTTGCCGGCTCGAGCCGGGCGCCGGCCAGGCCGACCTCGTTGAGGATGCCCTGCATCTCGGGCTCGGTCTGGACGTAGCGCCTCTGCTTCTTCTGGGTGAGCATGTAAAGCGGCGGCTGGGCGACGTAGAGGTGCCCCTCGGCGACGAGCTTGGGCATCTGGCGGTAGAAGAAGGTCATCAGGAGCGTCCGGATGTGCGAGCCGTCGACGTCGGCGTCGCTCATCATGACGACCTTGCCGTACCGCCTCTTGGCGGGGTCCTCGTCCTCGCCGATCCCGTTGCCGACGGCCGTGATGATGTTGCGGACCTCCTCGTTGCCCAGGACCCGGTCGATCCGGGCCCGCTCGACGTTGAGGATCTTGCCCCGGAGGGGGAGGATCGCCTGGTAGAGCCGGTCGCGGCCCCCTTCGGCGGTCCCGCCGGCGCTGTCGCCCTCGACGAGGAACAGCTCGCTGGAGTCCTGGTCGTGGGTGGTGCAGTCCATCAGCTTGCCGGGCAGGCCGCCGCCGGAGAGGACCCCCTTGCGGTTCCGGACGAGGTCGCGGGCCTTGCGGGCCGCCTCGCGGGCCTCGGCGGCGAGCTGAGCCTTGGCGATGACCTTCTTGGCCGCCTGCGGGTTCTGCTCCAGGAACTCGGCCAGCTTCTCGTTGACGACCTTGGAGACGATCCCCTCGACCTCGCCGTTGCCCAGCTTGGTCTTGGTCTGCCCCTCGAACTGCGGGTCGGGCACTCGGACGCTGATGATGGCGGTGAGGCCTTCCTTGAAGTCCTCCCCCTTGATCTCCAGGTCCTTGTTCCGGGCCGGGGCGGCCTGCCTGGCGTAGACGTTCAGCGTCCGGGTCAGCGCGGCGCGGAACCCGGTCAGGTGGGTCCCCCCCTCGACGGTGTTGATGTTGTTGCAGTACGTCACCAGCGTCTCGCCGATGGACTCGTTGTACTGCAACGCGACCTCGACTTCAACCGCCCGCTCCTCGTCCTTGCCGGAAAGCAACACCGGGTTGTGGATCTTGGTCTGCGCCCGGTTGAGGTACTCGACGAACTCGACCAGGCCGCCGGAGGAGTAGAACTCCTCGGCCTTGGGCTCGTCGCCCCGCTCGTCGACCAGGCCGATCCGGATGCCCTTGTTGAGGTAGGCCAGCTCGCGGAGCCGCTTCTCCAGGACGTCGTAGTCGAACTCGATGACGGGGAAGATCTCGTTGTCGGGGAGGAACTGGATCTTGGTGCCGGTGGTCCGGGCCGGGCCGACCTCGCGGACCGGGCCGCAGGGCTCGCCCTGCTTGTAGTCCTGCCGCCAGACCTTGCCGTCGCGGTGGACCTCGGCCTCGAGCCACTCCGAGAGGGCGTTGACGACCGTGACGCCGACGCCGTGGAGGCCGCCGGAGACCTTGTACGTGTCGTGGTCGAACTTGCCGCCGGCGTGGGGCTTGGTCAGGACGACCTCGAGCGTGCTCTTGTCCGTGAACTGGCCGTGGGCGCCGACCGGGATGCCCCGGCCGTCGTCGACGACCGACGCCGAGCCGTCGGCGTGGATCGTCACGCCGATCGTCCGGCAGTAGCCGGCCAGCGCCTCGTCGATCGAGTTGTCGACGACCTCGTAGACCAGGTGGTGCAGGCCCCTCGTCGTGGTGTCGCCGATGTACATGCCGGGGCGCTTCCGCATCGCCTCGATCCCTTCGAGGACGCGGATGTTGGCCTCGGTGTAGTCGCCCCGGCCGTTGCCGCCGTCGGCGTTCCGTCCCGTGATCTCGGCCGTCGCGTTCGCATTCTCGGTATTCAAGGCCATCGCGGATTCACCTCGGTCGTTCAGGAGAGGGCGAGGCAGGGGGCCGGGCGTCTTCGGTCGATCGATCGGGCGGGCGGGATCAGCCCCGGGGGCGGGCGGGGGGCTCGACCGGGCCAACCCGGAACCGGATGTCGAGGATCGGCGAGCCGGGGGCGTCGCGCCGGAGCGCGGCCAGGAGCTCGGGCTTGCGGAAGGCCGACAGTTGCTCCAGCAGGGCCGCGCCGGCCACCGTCACGTTCAGGACCCCCCGGCGGACCCCGCCGAGCTTGGTCTGGCGGCATTCCGGCTCGCCGACCGCCGCGTTCCAGGCCCGTTCCAGCTCGCCCTGGGCCTGGAGGCGTCCGTACCCTCGCGAGGCGAACAGGTCGCCCAGGATCTCCGACAGCGGCTTGGGCCCTCGTCCCTTCGGGCTCGACGACATGGCGACGTTCACCCCTTCGCCGGCCCGGCGGATCGCGGACAACATGAACGTCTTTTCATTATACGCCTTCGGATCTCCCGCTGCAACCCTGGGAGCCGCCCGCCCGCCCCTCACGGGAGACCGAACGGCGGCGGGTAAGAGACCCGGCCCGAGACCCCGGCCAGGGCGCCCGGGACCAGTTCCAGGGCCATGAAGGCCGGGCCGGAGAACGGGGCTTCCAGCCCCTCGGCCAGGGCCGCCGAGAAGCCGAACCGGGGATAGAATTCCGGGTGCCCGAGGACGACCACGACCCGGTGGCCCCGCTCGGAGCAGGCCCGCAGCCCCTCCCGCATCAGCCCCGAGCCGATCCCCCGCCGCTGGCGGCCGGGGACCACCGCCAGGGGGGCCAGCGAGAGCGCCTCGACAGTCCCCCGGGGCGTGACGATGAGCAGCTCGCTGAAGAGGATGTGGCCGACCGGCATTCCCGCCTCCTCGGCCACGAGCGAGACCCGATTATACCCGCCGGAGCGGAGGGCGTCGACCAGCGCCCCCTCGTCGTCCCGCCCGAAGGCCGGGCGGTGGACGTCGCGGACGGCGGCGGGGTCTCCGGCGGCCTCGGCCCGGTAATGCACGGTCATTCCGATGGGCTCCCGACTCAAGGGGCGACCGGCGGCGGCTCCTGCACCGGCGTGGGGACGATCAGCCGACTCTTGATCCGGGCGACCGTGACGCTGACCGAAGTCCGGGTCTTGAGCCAGTAGACGAGCATGATGATGCCCGCGAGGAGACAATTCATGCACGCGATCAGGTAGCCGTAAAACAGGCGGTTTGACGCGATCGTGAGCGTCAGGACGAGAGAGATCCCGATCGAGATCAAGGCCACGGCGAAATTGAAGGCCAGGGTGGCCGGAGACCCGGCCGCGATGATATCGAGTTCGTGCTCGTGGACGGTGTACGCGATCAGCTCGGCGGGGGGAGCAACCCGGACCGATAGGAGCTGATGCGTATGATCGGGAGACTTCTTGGCGGTCATGCGGTTGAGGCAACTTCTTGATCGCGGAGGATTCGAACGTCGGCCCTCACCCTGCCGGGATAACCGCCGAGGTTCACGACCACATGCCACGCGCCGGAATGGGGCGCTAAAAGTCGAACAGGCGATTCCTCGGCGTGCCCCCCGTGATAGCGATAGGAGAGGTTGTTCTTGTAATTCGCGAAGTTGGCCGGGTCGAGGAGCATCACGTTGGCCGGGGCATCCAACGTCACCTCGACGACATCACCGGCCTGGAGGTCGAATTGCTGATGTAAGAAATTCAACTCGACGTCGAACCAATTTCGAAACGGTCCGATGGCCATGTTACCGGTCCCTCGTCAGCGGCATCACGACGTAGGTGTAGCGGTCCTCGGTCTTGAAGACGGCGGCGTTCTTGTGGTCGATCAGCTCGGCGGTGATCATGGCGTCGTCGTCGATGGTCTTGAGGGCGTCGCTGAGGTAGCGGGGGTCGAAGGTGATGTCGACGTCCTTGCCCTCGTGGTGGATCGGCATCGTGACCTGCGAGCTGCCGACGTCGGCGGCCTGGCTCGACAGGGTGAGGGTGTCGCCGGCGAACTTGAAGTCCACGCCCCGGCTCTCGTCGCTGGTGACGATCGACGCCTGGTCGACGGCCTGGCGGAGCAGGGCGACGTCCAGGGGGATGCGGACCTCGACGTCGGCCGGGAAGACGTCCTGGTAGCGGGGGAAGCGGCCCTCGACCAGCCGGCTGTAGATCACCGCCCCCTGGTCCGACGTCCGGATCAGCACGGCCGAGCCCGACTGGACGGCGATGTGGACCGACAGCTCGGGGTCGTCCAGGTTCCGGTCGATCAGCTTGAGCGCCTTGACCGGGATGACCGGGCTCCCGCCGGGCGGCTGGGCGCCGTTCTCGGCCTCGGCCGCCGCCGACATCTTGGCCAGCCGTCGGCCGTCGGTGCCGACCATCGTGATCGACTCGGCGTCCAGCTCGATCAGGACGCCACCAAGAGCGTAGCGGGTGCTCTCGACGTCGGTGGCGAACATCGTCCGGCGGATCAGCTTACGCAGGTCGGACGCCGCGACGACGTGATAGCTGGTCGCCGCGAAGTCCGGAACTTCGGGGTATAAGCTCGGGTCTTCGCTCGGCAGGCGGAAGTGAGCGGAACGGCCGCGTACGATCAGATTCTCTCCGTCGGTCTCGACGTCCAGCTCCTCGTCCCGGCTGGTGGCGAGGATCTGCTGCATCTTGTTCGTCGGCAGGATGACCGAGCCCGGCTCATACGCCCGGACGCCGAGGACCTTGTGGCGGATGCCGACTTCCAGGTCGGTGGCCATCAGGGTCGTGCCCAGTTCGGGGTCGGCCACGAGCTTGACGTTCTGAAGGATCGGCTTCGGGCTCCGCGCGGGCACGACGCCGCTGACCATTCCGAACGCGGCGAGCAAATCCTTTCGCTTGCAGAGGGCCTTCATGCGATCTCCCGCCTTGAAGCCGCGACGGTCCGAGAAGTCGGGCCACTCCCGACCCGTCCCAGGTCCTGGATTGGATTGATAGAGAAGAGGTAACTCCCCTTCTTCATCTTCGAAGGGGCGACCTCGGCCCGTGGATAACCCCGGGGAGACTCGGTCAAATCGCATGATACCAAAGAACTTAATCCGGGACAACCCGCCTTCCCGGCCGGGGGGAAACCTGTCGACAAGCCCGTCGCGCGGCCCGGCAGGCGCCGACGCCCCGGCGCATCGGATCGGGGAGTCGTCCGAAAGCCCGCCGATGCGCGTCGGCCCGTCACCCGATGCGCGACGGGTTATCGACGGGTTTTCCCCCGCCGGGTGTTGGCGAGATCGTCGGGCTCTCCGACGCTGGGAGGAGACGGGCTGCACCGATAATCGGGGCGGGAACGCGTGGGGCCCGGGGGCCTGCGGGAGGTATCGAGCATGGCATGGAAGTGGAAGCTGAGGTGGGGCGCCCTCGTGATCCTGATCGTGTTCCTGGTGCTCCCGTTCGAGTGGCTGACGCCCCAGGGCCAGGTCTACCGGAAGGTGGCCGACAGCCACGCCGCGAGCGCGGCCCGCAAACGGGCCTCGGAGCGTCGGGCCCGAGCGAAGGGCGACCTCAAGGAGGCCGAGCGATATCGGGAGGAGGCCGAGCGGATCGAGCGGCAAGGATGGATCTACCGCAGGGCATCCTATTCCCACTGGAGATGGCCGTTGTTGAGGCCCGGGGGCGATCGTCGCCCCGCCCTCGACTGATCGCGTCTTCCGAGAATCTTCATTCCCCGTCTCGCCGGGTCGGGTAAAAGGGGGGGCGACGGTTCCGCAACCTGTCCGAACACTCCGACGAAAGGGACGACCGCGATGGCACGACCGGGATTCGCGCCGGGCTCCGCCCTGCTGCTGCTGCTGCTGGGCCTGGCCTCGACGACCAGGGCCGAGGACGTTTCGACCCGCTACGAGAAGGTCCGCAAGATCGCGATCGGCGGCGAAGGGGGGTGGGACTTCCTCGAAGTCGACGCCGCCCACCGCAAGCTTTACGTCGCCCGGAGCACCCGGGTGGTCGTCGTGGACCTCGACAGCGAGAAGGTCGTCGGCGAGATCGCCGACACGCCGGGCGTCCACGGGGTCGCCTTCGTCCCCGAGCTGAACCGGGGCTTCACCAGCAACGGCGGCGACTCGACCGTGACGGCCTTCGACCTCAAGACCCTGAAGACCCTCGGCAAGGTCAAGGCCAACGGCCGGCCCGACATCATCACGTATGAGCCGGTCAGCCGTCGGGTCCTCTCGTTCAACCACGGGACCAACGACATCACGGCGATCGACCCGGCCGAGTTGAAGGTGGTCGGCACCCTGGCCGCCGGCGGCGTCCCCGAGCTGGCCTGTTCCGACGAGAAGGGCCACGTCTTCGTCAACCTGGAGGACACCGGTGAAGTCCTCGAATTCGACGCGAAGTCGATGAAGTCGATCCGGAAGTTCTCGCTGAGCCCCGGCGAGGAGCCGACCGGCCTGGCCTTCGACCCGAAGCAGCGCAAGCTGTTCAGCACCTGCGCCAACCGGAAGCTGGTCGTCTCCGACGCCGACAGCGGCAAGGTCGTCCAGACCCTGGAGATCGGCACCGGCCCCGACGGCTGCGTCTTCGACGCCGAGCGGAGGCTGATCTTCAGCTCCAACGGCGGCGACGGGACCCTGACCATCGTCCGCGAGGTCTCCCCCGGCCGCTACGAGGTCGCCGCGAACGTCAAGACCCAGGTCAGCGCCAAGACGATCGCGATGGACCCGAAGACCCACCGCCTGTACCTCTCGGCCGCAACCCCGCAGGCGACCCCCGCCAGGACGAACGCTGGCGCCCCCGCCAAGAAGGCCCGCCGGACCTACGAGCCGGGCTCCTTCTGCGTCCTCGTGGTCGGCGACTGACGCGATCGGCCCCCGATGGCCCCGCCCCGCCGATCCCCGGGGCGGGGTCGCCGATCCGATCTCAAGATGTTCCCGATCGATCATGGCCATAATCCCGATCCGCGCCCCTCGGCGGTTGCCCGGCGACGGCCGGCCGACTATGCTCTTGGCGGCATCCACATCGATTACCGCCATGTCGTGAGAGGATCGGGGTCGCGCATGATTTCTCGGAGCGAGTTGAGGCGTCTCCAGGGCCATAATGATTATCCGTCGATCTCGCTGCTGGCCCCCACCGGCCGGACGGCCCCGGCGAACCAGAAGGACCGGATCGTCGTCAAGAATCTCCAGGCCGAGGGGCTGGAGCGGCTCCTCGGCGAGTTCAAGAAGCGGGACGTCGCGGCCGTCGTCGGCAACCTGAACAAGCTGGTGGACAAGGTCGACTGGGAGCACGCCGAGGACGGCCTGGCCCTGTACGCCGGCAAGGACGTCGCGAAGACCTTCTACCTCCCGTTCAAGGTCAAGCCCCGGGTCGTGATCGACGCCACCTTCGCCACGAGGGACCTGGTCTTCACCCTCAACCGGGCGCCTCGCTACCGGGTCCTGGTCCTGACCGAGAAGCCGACCCGGCTCTTCGAGGCGACGACCAGCGTCCTGACCGAGGACAGGACCAAACCCTTCCCGATGGTCCACAAGGGGCCGGGCGGCGCCTCGAAGCTCCCGGGAGGGCAGGGGATCAACCGGTCGGCCGTCCGCGACGAGTCGCACCGCGAGTTCTTCGGCAAGGTCGACGAGGCCCTCGCCGCGATCCAGAAGGAGGACCCCCTCCCCGTGGTCGTGGTGGGTGTCGACCGCTACCTGGCCTTCTACCACGAGATCGCCCGGGACCCGGACTCGATCATCGGGTATGTCTCCGGCAGCTATGACGATCCCAAGCCCTCCGCCCTGGGCAAGCTGACCTGGCCCGTCTTCCAGGCCGGCTCGACGATGAAGCGGACCCGGGCCCTGGTCCGGCTCAAGGAGGCCATGAGCGTCAACCGCCACGCCTCGGGGATCGTCCAGGTCTGGCGGGCCGCCTTCGAGAAACGCATCCAGACCCTTTTCGTCGAGGCCGACTTCGAATACCCGGCCGACCTCAGCCCGACCGGCGACACCCTGCTCCCCTACACCAAGAAGGGGCCGGCGGCCCTCGACGACGCCGTGGACGAGGTGATCGAGAAGGTCCTGGCCGACGGCGGCGAGGTCTTCTTCCACGACCCCGGCGTCCTCGACCTCCACCAGAAGATCGCCGCCGTGCTCCGCTACTGAGCCCCGGCCGATCGGCACGCCGAGTGCATCTCTCCCCCGGGCCGCCCGGGGGAGGATGCGACGGTGCGAACCAAGACGAAGACGGCCCCGATCGTCCCGGACACGCTCCGGGCAAAGGCCCTGCTGGTCCACGACCGCCTGTGCGCCGAATATGGTGCCCCGATCCCGTTCTTCCACGACCTCGACCCCCTGAGCGAACTGGTCTCGTCCCTCCTCTCGCACCGGACCCGGAACGCCGACTCCGGCCGGGCCTTCAAAGCACTCCGCGCCCGGTTCGCCGACTGGCCGGCCGTCCGCGACGCCCCGACCGCCGACGTCGAGGCCGCCATCGCCCCCTGCACCTGGCCCGAGCAGAAGGCGCCGAGGCTCCAGGCGATCCTCCGGGCCATCGCCGAGAGCCGGGGCGAATTATCGCTCGACTTCCTCGCCGAGATGCCCGTGATCGAGGCCCGCGAGTGGCTCGAAGACCTCCCCGGCGTCGGCCCCAAGACGAGCGCCGCGGTCCTCCTGTTCAGCACGTTGCGGCGTCCCGCCCTGCCGGTCGACAGCCACCACCACCGGGTCGCCGCCCGCCTCGGCCTGATCCCCGCCAACGTCGCCGTCGGCCCCGCGCATGAACTACTGGAAGCCCAACTCCCCGCCGACTGGTCCGCCCAGCAGGTCTACGACAACCACGAGGCCCTGATGCTCCACGGTCAGAAGGTCTGCCTGCACGCGAAGCCACGGTGCGCCGGATGCGTGGTGCTGGACCTGTGCCCGTTCGGGCAGCGAAAACAGACCTCTACCTCGGTCCCGTCCGAATACTGAATGGCCACGAGCGAATGACCTGTGGAGAACATGGGTTCATTGGAGAGCAAGTCGTGGTTCATCAGATTGTGGACTGGTTCAATGTCGAGAGGGTCAAGGCGATAGCCGCTCTAATCCAGGCGTTCGGCGTGGTGATCGCTGCCATCCTCACTTACCGCTTCGCCAGGAAATTGGAGAGCCACAAGTCCGATATGAAGTTGAAGGAGATCGTGCACGCAGAGAACCACAAGCGAGAGCGAGAAAGCCTGGAGAAGATCAACCGCTTGATGGCAAAGATGGTCTTCAAGCTTGGCCTAGTGCCACCCTTCTTCAACGATCCTGAGCCCGTCCCCGATCGCCAAGACGATGAATCGTTCGAGCAATGGCACCAACGCAGATTCCGAATCAAAATCAAGGCGTTCAATGAAGCCATCCTGGAGTTGAACCACGGAGAAGAAGAAGCCTCCATCTACCTGACGTCCGAGTTGCAGGAGCGTCTGGAGAAGTTCAGGCAACAGGCGGTCAATGTGCTCAACGTGTACTTCACCAATCGAGAAGCCTGCAGGGTCACGATGGGTGACCCGTCCAAGGATCTTCAGAAGTTCAAGGAAGACCTTCAGGAGTTGCGGGCGGAAAGCAAGCTGATCGTCGAGGAGTTCAAGAATCAACTGAAAGAAGGGGCAAGACTATGAGGGTCGTGCAAGGGCAGTGATGTCTGCTCCTGAAGCTGATTCCCCGATTTGCACAAAGTCCTGTAGGCTGGGTCTCGACCCTGCCTACTTCTACTCGGGCGGGTCGGGCTGGACGGGGAGCCAGGGGTAGCGCGGCCCGCTCGTACTTGCGCCGGAGGAGGGCCCGGCGCTCGACCCGTTGCCGCAGCCGGTCGGTCTCGTAGCCCGGCGATGGGTCCGTTGTGTAGGTGATGGTCCCGTTGCCTTCTTTCACGATGAACTCCGAACCCCCGTGAATCTCCCTCACCCGGCCGTCGGCCCCTCGGATGATGGCCGTCCCGCCGTCGAGGATGAGCCGGTCGAACTCCTCCTGCTGGGCGATGGAACGGGCGAGCGCCCCGAAGTGCGAGGACCGGCGGCGGGTCCGTTCCGCGCCCAGGAGGAACGCCGCGAAAACCACCACGATCATGAGACGACGGGTCGTGAATCGCGGCCGGGGAAGGTTCATGGTCGGGGCTCGATCGCCGGGTATTTCTTCATCCCTCGATTACTATCGTGCCCGCGGCGCGGGTCGTG
>JAJYDH010000571.1 GCA_021777685.1 Planctomycetota bacterium
TTGCAAGCCGTTGATGAGCCGCGCGACGTGATCCGGGTGGATCGCGATCAGCAGGCCGCCGGACGTCTGGGCGTCGAAAAGGTACTGGAGGCGGAACGGGTCGACGGCCGGGCCGATCTCCAGCCGATCGCCGACGAACTCCCGGTTCGTCTTGCTCGCCCGGGTGAAGAAGTTCGCCTCGGCCAGCGGCTCGGTCCCGGCGATCAGGGGGAGGCTCGCGACGTCGATCTCGATCGTCTTGCCCGATCCCTCGGCCATCTCCAGGGCGTGCCCGGCGAGGCCGAAGCCGGTCACGTCGGTCACGGCCGAGACGGGGCCGGGGCCGCCGGCCTCGTTCAGGGCGTCCCGGCCGATGGCGTTGAGCTGGGTCATCCCGGCAATCCCTCGTTCGAGGACGTCCGCCGGGCATTGCCCCTTCTTGTGCGCGGTGGTGATGAGGCCGGTCCCGAGGGGCTTGGTCAGGATCAGGAGGTCGCCGACCCGGGCCCCGGCGTTGGTCAGGAGTGCGGCGGGATCGATGAGGCCGGTTACGCTCAGGCCGAACTTGATCTCGCGGTCGCGGAGCGAATGGCCGCCGACGGTCACCGCTCCCGCCTTGGTCACCTGCGACCCGCCGCCGCGGACGATCTCGCCGAGGATCGAGAGCGGCAGCTCGTCGTCGGGGAACATCACGATGTTCATCGCCGTGATCGGCCGGCCGTTCATCGCGTAGATGTCCGACAGGGCGTTCGTCGCGGCGATATGGCCGAACGTGAACGGGTCGTCGACCAGCGGCGGGAAGAAGTCGACCGTCTGGACTACCGCCAGGCCGTCGGCGACGAGGTAGACCCCCGCGTCGTCGGATGTCTCGGTGCCGACCAGCAGGTTCGGGTCGAGGCCCCGGGGGGGCATGTCCCGGAGGATCTGGGCGATCCCGAGCGGGGGGATCTTCCCCGCGCAGCCCGCGCAGTTGGCATACTCGGTCAGCCGCTTCGCGGGAGATGTGGTCATGGTCGTTTGCTCGCGATCTCCATCGAGTCGGAGGGGGACGGTTCAAGTTCATCTCCGACGATCGGCGGCGGCTGCCAGTCGCGGCTCATCAGGTCGGCCCAGCGGTGCAACTCGGGGATGTTCTGGCAGACCAGCTTGATGCAGGCGGTGATCGGCATCGCCAGGATGAGCCCCACAAGGCCCCAGAGGAACCCCCAGAACAGGCAGGCGATGAGGATCACCGTGCCGTTCAGGTCGAGCGACCGGCCCAGGACGTAAGGCGTCACCACGTAACCCTCGATCGTCACAAGCCCGAGGTAGACCGACGCCACGATCAGCGCATCGCCGATCGACTCGAACTGGGCGAGCGTCACCACGCAGGGCAGTCCCCCGCCGACGAGCTGGCCGACATAGGGGATGAAGTTGGTCAGGCCAGCGAAGATCCCCAGGACGAACGGGAAGCGGACCTTGAACCGCCAGAGGAAGAAGGCGAACACGAGCCCCAGGCCGAGGTTGATCAGGGTCCGAGCCAGGAGGAACGAGCGGATCTGCCGGGTGAGGTCCTTCATCGTCCGCTCGGCCGAGGCCGCGTCCCCCGGGTTCCGGGCGAAGAAGCGGATCACCTTGAGGGTGAGCATCTCGCTCTCGGCCAGCAGGAACAGCACCAGGATCAGAACGATCAGCCCTTGAGCGACCCACCCCGAGAGGTCGGCGAGGCCGTAGGTCAGGGTCTCGTAGAGCAGCGCGCTGTTGCGGTCGCCGAGCTTGTCGATCGTGCCGGGCTCGGGCAAGATGAACCGCAAGAACGGCTTGTCGCGCAAGAGATCCGTCATGTGCCGGCTCGCCTGGCCGGCCAGGCTGGCGATGTCCTGCGGGAGGCTGGTCGTCGCCTGGACGAGGCTCTCGGCCGTCAGGCTCGCGACGTAGAGTCCGAGCAGCAAGGTCAGCAGGAACAGGACGGCCGACGCGCCGGTCTGGCTGAGCGGCAGGACCCGCCTGAGCAGCGTCGTGGCCGGCGAGAGCATGCAGGCTAAAACGACGGCCAGGACGATCGGGATCAGGATCGTCCGCATGAAATAGAGCGCCGCGATCGTGCCCAGGACCCCCAGGATCACGAGCGACGCGGTGCGATATCGTCCGCCGCTGTCCGCCGCCCGGGTCGTCATGAATCCCCCCTCAAATCTTCGATTCCAGGAAGAATGATCGCCGAGGATCGACGCTCGTGCAATGGCCGCCCCGCCAGGGCCAGGCAGTGGCGGCGGACCGGGTGAGCGTGACGGACGCGGTGCGTTGGCTGGTGAGTGCGAAGGGTGGTGACGACCTGTCGGTGATCCTGATCAACCCCTCGCGAAGGGGTCGCGTCGAGCCACGAGCGAGGAAGCGCCGCCCGAAGCAGTATGCTTTGATGAAGGAGCCGAGGGCGATTCCACGCAAAGAGTTGACTGAACAGCAGGTTGCGGCTTAAATTCGTGGCATTCGAGGCCGTCCCCGTTGCCCGGCCCAAAGTGAGAATGAAACAGCCCTGCGGACGCCGGATCCGACGAAACCCGACCAGATCGAAGGCTCCAACTCATGGCCGAGCACAGGATTCGACTCAGAGGGGCCTGGGACTGGATCCTCGTCGAGGATGAAGCCGAGGTCGCCCGACGGGTGAACCTGCCGACTCGCTGGCCCACCGGCCTATCCTCCGGCTTCCGCCTCCTTCGCAGGTTCGGCCGACCGCCCTTCGACCCGGCCACCGAGTCGGTCCGACTGGAACTCCTGGATGTCCCGGGGCTGGTCTCCGTACGACTCAACGGTCGCGAGATCGGGCGTGACCTGACGGGCGTCGACAACCGGTCCATCCCCCTGACCGAACCGATCCTCTCGCGGAACGCCCTGATTCTCGGCATCGATCTCGGCGCGGTCGAGGGCCTGACGCCGGGGGAAGAATGGGGCTCGATCGCCCTGGTCATCGAGCCGACGGTCTGACCTCGGCCGGCCCTGGGGCCAATTCTCACTTGGCTCATGATGGATTCCGGGGTGGTGCTAACAATTGACCAATCAGGGCACCCAAGAGCCGCTTTCCTCTGGCCCGGACGTTGTGCACGAACTCGAAGAAACCGAGGTACAACGGCAGGCTCTCCTGCGGGATTCCCCGGTGCGGACGGAGCCATGAACGGAGCAACGACCAGAACCCTTCGAGCGTGTTGACATGCACCTCGCAGAAGCCATCGCCGTCGTCGTCACGGGCATACTCGCCTCTTCCATGGCAAACCGTCTCGTGCTCGTAACCCCATTCGACCAGACGGCTGTAGACGTCATATTCATCTGTGTAAATCAATGTTCCCTTCGAGATCATCCGCTCGATCAACGGCTTGATCGTCACCTGCTGGACATTCTCCAGCATCCGGATGATCACCTCTCCACCCCGCTGCAACATCCCGAAAATCGGCGGCTTCTCCTTGGCCAGCGTGCCCCGACCACGCTCGCCTTTCAGGCGTCGTCTTCGGGGCAGACGCCCTTTTTTTACGGCTTCGGGATGGCCCTTATGTCCTGCCACCACATAGACTTCGTCACACTCGACCTCCCCCTCCAACACCACCGGCGGAGTCCGATCGACGATCCCTTGGCGGAGCTTCTGGATCATCGCCCGAGCGTCATCTTTGTTGATGTCGAGTTCCTGAGCGATCTGCAATCCCGAGAGGTTCAGACCCATGAGATAGAGGCAGGCGATCCAGGTTCTCAGCGGTTGGTGATGGCCGGCGAAGATGGTGTCGGTCAGGTCATCGAATCGTTGTCGGCAACCCCGGCACTCGTAGCGTTGGCGGAGCGGTTGGGTGTCGTCGCGGCCGTTCTTGATGACCGAGTCCGACGAGCACTTGGGACAGGTCACGCCGTCAGGCCAGCGTATGTCCCGGATGGTGTCGAAGCACTTGGCGTCGTCGAAGAGATCCTGGATGT
>JAJYDH010000572.1 GCA_021777685.1 Planctomycetota bacterium
GACCTCCGGCCGTGCGTTGGTCAGGGCCGCCAGCAGCGCGCTCTTGCCGGAGTTGGGCGGGCCGACCAGCACCACCTGCCCGGCGCCGTCGCTGGGGACCCGGTGCGAGACCCCGCCCTTCTTGCCGCCCCCGGCCTTCGCACCGTCGACCTCATCGCGGGCCCGGCTGATCTTCGTCTTGAGGTCGGACTGGAGCTTCTCGGTCCCCTTGTGCTTGGGCAGGAGCCGGAACAGTTCCCGGAGCCTCTCCAGCCGCTCGGCCGGGCAGGTCGCGCGGCGATACTCCTCCTCGGCCTTGACGTACTGCGGTGGGAGGTTGGCGGGCATCGCAGGGGGCACCCCGGCCGGACCGTCTCGGATCACAGCCCGCAAGCGTAGGCATCCCGACCGGGCGAAATCAAGGGTGCGGAACCGCGAAGTCCATCCGCCCAAACCATCGCCCACGCCACGACTTCGCGAGGTCTCATCGGGCACGTCGAGAGTGGTGGCGGATTTTCGAAGGAGAATCCACTTGCGTCCCGGCCTGCCGGCCGGCTAAAAACGGTCCATCAAAATCAACAAAAGCGACCCGACGATTAATGCCGCCGGACGAACGGCCCCGGCCCGGGTCGGCCGACGATCCGTGACGAACACCACTCGAGGATGGATCGACACATGCGTATCCCCCCCCCGTAAGCTGCGTCCGTTCCGCCCGTCTCCGATGGCCCTTGAGGCGATCTGTCCGGTGTCCAGCCTCGCGACCGCGCTGCCACTCTCGGGATCAGCCGCGGCTGGAGGCCCGGGGACATCCGAGGTCCGCACCGCGCGGATCGACCGGGCGAGTGCGATGGTCCTCGACTCGCCGAGGCCGACCCCGAGGCCGGTCGTCGTCTCCGCCGGCCGGGCCACGGCGACGGCCTCGACGGTCGCGATGCCCGGCGTCCCTTCGGCCGCCGTCGACGTGAGCCGATACTCGAACACGATCACAATCGCCTCGGCGAACGTCCCGCCGACCCCTTCCTCGTCCGGGGCCGGGCAGACGCGGGGCGGCGCCGGGGCCAGCACATCGGCCCCCGGCCGACCGACCGTTCAGGCGGCGCCCGCCGCCCCGCCCGCCCCGGCGGTGGCGATCCCGCCGCCCGTCTTGATCCCGACGGCGTCGTCCCCCGCGACAAGGCCCCCGGCCGGAATCCGCCCGATGACCCTGGCGGCGGTCCAGCGCGATTCGCCAACCTCCACTCCCGTCGCGACGGTCACGGCGAGCGATTTGACGAGCGGGAGCGGGTCGGATAGTGGCTCGTCCTCGGGCTCGGGCGTCGGCTCGTCCTCGGGCTCGGGCGTCGGCTCGTCCTCGGGCAGCGGCAGTGGCTCGTCATCAGGAAGTTTCTTGGGATCGGGCTCGGGATCGGGGTCCGGCAGCGGTTCGAGCGCCAACAGCTTCGCGAGTCCTCAACCGACTCTCTCGTTGGGCGGGGGAGTCTGGGGTGGTAGCGGCACCACGGATTTCAGCCTTCCGAATGGAGTCCCGATCGGCTCGAATGTGGCCGCCATCGTCACGGCACCGCCCGGCTTCACGATCCAGAAAGTCCTCTGGTCCGGACTCGCCGGGGCCCAGAGCAGTTACTTCAGCTCTCCCGCCAACACAGAACCGGCAAATACCCCGCCGTATCTCGCGAAACAACCATTCGCCCAAAGTCTCGACCAACCCCCCGCCCAGGCGAATATCAATTTTCTCGTCGATCCACGGGTGAAGTCGTATTCGATCACCGCTGACGTGTATTTCGTCGGCGTCGCGCAGGACGCGAAGGTGACCGGCTCGTTCACCCCGGTCGCGCCGACGGGCACGCTGAATGTCATCAGCAACTTGACCGCCCAACAGGCGATCGTATTTAACCAAAACATCATCCAATACAAGGGAATTGGTACGCCTTATCCGAATGACAACGGGATCAGGTTCGAGGCCACGACGAGCATTCCCGCATATCCGAAAAATCCAGCGACCCCGAATGCTCCCGATTCCGGATGGGGCGGTAATTTTATGATCATGCAGACGATCACGCCTTCCCGCACATACACCGACAACGCCGGCAGGAATTACTCAATCCCACCCGACAACCAAGTCCCCGCGCCGGCAAATCAAGTCCAAGGCACGACATACCCGAGCACGAAGGTCAATCTCGACAATTACACTCAGACGATCGGCGCCCAACTTCAGACTTTCACCGATGGTCTGACAGGCGCGTACACGGACGCCCGGGGGAATCAACTCTATCAGTGGAGCCAATATTATGGCGATGCGCCGATGACGTTGACGACAGCGGACGCGCCCTTTCAGCCGCTCCCCGCCAACGCTTCCCAGATGTCGATCAATCAAGAGAGCGCCACGACCTATCTGATGTACATGCCCAGCGGTGGTGTCTGGACCGCGATCGCATCAGTCCAGTGGAGTTGGAGCGCCACGGTTTCGGCCCAAGGTGGTTGGATGCCGACCGGGCAGGCGAATCCCGCGACCCCGGCCCCCGTGGGAGATCCCTGGCCTGAGTGGGCCGGACTCACCTCCAACATCGGAGCGGGTCCTGGGGGTGGATGGGTCGGATCTTGAAACTCTACCGTCTTGATGAGGATCTGTTCGATCGTTCACGACGAATCCGCGTGTAATATGGCGTTCACACATCAAGTTCTTTAGTGGACCCGGGAGTTGACGACATGGAAGTTCGGCCCCGCATTTTCACTCTAGCCCTGATCCTCTGTTGGTGCTGGGCGGCGCCCTGCCCGGCCCAGTCGTTCAAGTATGGTCCGGTGCAGACGATCGAGTGGCTCGCGGCCGACGCGGATGTCGTCGTCCATGCGACCATCCTCGACGTCATCTTGCGACAGGATAGTTATTGGACACGCGCGCGGGCCCGGTCGATCGAGGCGATCAAGGGAGAAGTTCCGAAGGAGTTCGAATTCGCCGTCCATGGCGAGACGAAATTGCTCTCTCGATACCGGGGCCGGGAGGTTCTGTTGTTTCTGAGAGCGAAGGAACGCCATTCTTCCCAGCAGGACGACCCATCGCCTTCGACTCGGGTCCTTCCTCATCTTACCTTCGGGTGGGCGGTGATCGGTCTCGACGAGAACCCGAATGACTTCGCGGTGACGATGGATTTCGCGGTCCTGACTCGCCCGGGCCCGATCCTGGAAGCGGCCCGCTCCGGGGTGAAACACTCCTCGGGCCGACCACGGCCGAAATCCTATCAGGTTATCACCGTCCCGTCCGGAACGGAGATCGGCGAGAGGGTGAACGGCTTTAACGGCCCCTCCATGACTCTGCCGCTCGACGATCGGCTGGAGCCGAAAGCCCTGGAGTGGGTCAGGTCGCCCAACCCAGACATTCGCCTGGAAGGGGTGGTGGCCCTGCGGCGCTTCCGATCGGAGGGGAACATCGCGGTCCTCAAGGCTCTCCTGTCCGACCCCTATTGCAGCGGCGGACGATATCATGTCCGGACGGGGGCCTTCAACGTTCTGACGGGGTGGGGGATCGAATGCGGCAGGCCGGTGCTCGACCTCCCTCGGCCCCCCGACCGGCGGCCGTGACTCACACGCGGCCGTTCGCCGACAATCCGCCACCGATTCGTGGGGCGAGGACGGAATTTGCCCCGAGGTCGACGACGAACGTCGCCGCGCCGGCCGAGCCGATCAGGCCGGGCAGCCACGGCTCCAGGAAGTCGGCCGAGACCGGGGGCAGGTCGACGAGCTGGAGTCGGACGTCCCGCCAGGTGGCGATCCCCGGATAAGGGGCCCGGGTGGTGAACGGATAAGCGGCGACCTCCGGCCGTGCGTTGGTCAGGGCCGCCAGCAGCGCGCTCTTGCCGGAGTTGGGCGGGCCGACCAGCACCACCTGCCCGGCGCCGTCGCTGGGGACCCGGTGCGAGACCCCGCCCTTCTTGCCG
>JAJYDH010000573.1 GCA_021777685.1 Planctomycetota bacterium
CGAAGCCAACGCGCCGGGCCGGTCGTCCGTCCAACTCGAAGCCAACGCGCCGGGCCGGTCGTCCGTCCAACTCGAAGCCAACGCGCCGGGCCGGTCGTCCGTCCAACTCGAAGCCAATCCCTGGACCGAACGAGACCGATCCCATCGCCATCCTCAGAATCTCTAGCCAGATCGCACACACTCGATTTCGATACGCGGAGCCATCGACTCCATTACTATCGCCCGTGATAGCCCGACTTTATTCGCCTTCCTTCGTCAAGCCGGGCGGTTTTGCGGGGGACGCTCCACGTCACGACGTCCCCACCGTCGACGAACCGCGGGCGTGCGGGCGGGACGCACAGGGTCCCCTACCGCTCAACGCCGGTCCAGGATCAACTCCATCTCCTTGACGGCCCCCTCCGGCAATTTCAAGGTCTCGGTACGCTCCTGGTAGTTGTCGGCCGTCGCGTGGAATGTGACCGACTGATCCGGGAGCATTTGCATGGAGCGAAATCGGCCGTCGTCCTGCTTCGCGAAGCGGACGTCGGAGGGCGGGCCGCCGGTGAATTCGTTCAGGCCCGAGACGAGGGACCGGTCGCCGGAATATCGGGCCGTGACGACGGCTCCGGGTGGCCGGGAACCGTCCCGGCCGACCACCTTCACCAGGACGGTCGGGGACGAGTAACGGACGATCTCGATCCCGTCGACGTCCCGGTTGAGCAGGCCGAGGGTCAGGCCGCCGGAGCATCGCAACGGCTGATCCTTCCGCGTCCGATGGCGGAGGGCGTGACGCTCATCGGACAGGAAGTTCATCAGCGGAATCTGGGCGCCTTTCAGGCCGCGAGGGGCGTGCCAGACCATCTTGCCATCCGCGTCGGGCCAGCTCGTGCCACTCCAGAAATCGTCCTCGCCCTCGTCCTCGGATTCCGCGCGACCCGTCACGATGCCGATCAGGTCGCGGAGCGGCTGGCTCCTGAGCTGCCCGTAGAGTTGGAAATTCTCGCCGATCGCCGGGCGGCCCCGGCTGTCGACGACCCGGGCCTCGACGACGACATGGGGCTTCGCCCGGATGATGATCGGCTCGGGCGTCTTCCCTTCCTGGAGCGTCACCTTGTTGACGGAGAACGGGGCGGGCAGGCGCCGGAACAGGTCTCCAAGGGCCGGGTCGTTGACGAACTCGACCGGGCGGACCCGGTAGGTCGCGGCCGGCAGGGGACCCAGCGCGAATTCTCCCCGGGCGTCGGTGATGGCCGATCGCGTGAGGCTGTCGTCGACGTCTTCCCCGGGGAGCAGCGGCTTCCGGACCTCGGGAGGGGGTTCGACATACCCCTTCGCGTTCACGACGACGCCAGCTAGTGCCGTCCCGTCGGCGTCGATCACCCGGCCCTTGATGGCGATCCCCTCGCGGAGCACGATCCGGCCCAGGTCGCCGCGCCTGTTTTCCTTCACTCGCCGCGTCGAGACCGCGAATTTCTCGGGGTAGAAGCTCAGTTCCCCCTCGCCGGGCGTGACCATGACGACCCGGAACCGGCCGAGTTCATCGGTCCTCGTCTCCTCGACGGAGGCCATGACCAGGTGGCCGGGCTTTGCCTCGGGGGCGAAATACGACGAGGAATGCACGACGACCCCGGCCGCAGGCTTCCCGTCCGGCGTCACGACCTCGCCCGTGACCGCCTGCCCGCGCGCGAGTTCAACATCGAAGGTCCCGGAGGCCCGTTCGCCGAGGGCCCCGGGCCGGAGCGAGTTGCTGAAGTCGTAGTGAAAATCGGTCTCGGGAGGATAATCGGGGTGCTTGACCTCGACGATCATCCCGAACCTGGGCTCGGCGAGTTGCTCGGGAGGGATGGTGAACCGATAGGCCCCCTCGGAGTCCGTCCGATGCGTCGTCTCCTGGAGGGTGTGCCGGCCGCCCGTCTCCGGGTCGGGAAAACGGAGCCGGCGGACCTTGACCGTGGCCCCCTCGATCGGCTTCCGCGTGTCCTTCTCGATCACCCGACCCGCATAGCTCCGCGGCTGGCCGGGGTCTTTACCCGCCGGGGCCCCGCCGATCGCGGCAGCGGCCGGTTCCTGGGCGAAGGTGGCAACGGCCCCCGGCCAGAAGCCGGGGAAGGCCGTCATGAGGGCCATGACGACGGCCAGTTTGAGCAGACGGACAATTCCGAGGCGTGGTCGAATCATGGGAGCATCCTTCCGCGAGTGCCCGCTTGGACGGGGCGATTTCTGTGGCGATTCAGCCCGAAGATTTCTCCTGACGCCTGGCTTCCTCTCTACAAAAAGTGACTTTGCAATCACTCAAGATAGCCCAAGTCGGCAAGCCGCTGTTCGATCATCGCCTGCTCCTCGGGAGTGTACTCGAAGCCCGGCTCGAGGGTGCCGGCGAGTTCGGCGTGGGCGGGGTCGCGGCGGGTGTTCCGATCCTGCCAGCCGAGGCCGTTGAGGCAGGGCAGGGGCTCGCCTTCGACGTGCCCGGGGATCGGCAGGCCGAACCAGGCGAGGATCGAGGGGGCGACGTCCCGGAGCTGGGCGTTGAGGGTCCGGCCGGGCTCGATGCCGGCTCCGGCGAGGGCGATCACCCCTTCGGGGCGATGGGTGCCGGGCATCATCGGGTCGGCGTCGATCCAGTCGCGGCCGGGGGCGAGCTTGCAGCGGACCCAGTAGGGCTCGTCGGGCGGGGCGATCAGGTCGGGGAAGCCCTCGCGGGCCGGGTCGATCCCGTAGGCCTCGGCGGTCGAGATCACGTTCGGGAACAGCGGGAGGCCGGTCTCGGGGTGCTTCGCCTCGGCCAGCGCGGCGATCGTGGCGGCGCGGGCGTCGTCGAGCTGACGAGCGTTTGAAAGCGGGGCCCCGGCCCGGCGATCGGCGGAGTTCAGGTAGATCATCGCCGCCGTGTCCTGATGCGGCGCGAAGGCCAGCGTCCGCTTCCAGTCGAAGGGGAACTGGGCCGTCACCGACTGGTCGAACGAGGCCGATCGGGCCTCGGGGTCGTCGCGCTTGGCCCCCCAGAGGCGGAGGTGGTCGGCCGCCTGGGTGGCCCGGCGACGGAGCCGGCCGGCGACGCCGGGCATCCTGGCGATCCCCGCGTCGATCAGGATCCGGTTGGCGTGGACCCGGCCCAGGCAAGGGCCGAAGCCGTGGTCGCTCACCACCATCACGCCGGCGCCTCGCTTGTCGGCCAGCTCGCAGAGCCGGCCGATGGCCCGATCGAGCCCGGCCATCACCGAGCCGGCGGCCTCGTTCATGGCGGGGTCGTCGATGCCGGTCTCGTCGACGTTCAGATACCGCCAGGCCCGATGCTGGAACGGGTCGAGGTTCTGGAACTGGACGAGGAGGGCCGACCAGTCCGGGTTCATCCGGTCGGCGAGCCATCCGGCCTCGGCCTCGGCCTCGAAGATCTCGGCGGTCTGGCGGGAGTTCTCGGCCATCTCGGCCAGGTCGCGCGGGGGACGCTTCCAGAGCGACCGGAGGTGGTAGCCGGGGACCTCGGCGCGGAGCCGTTCGGCGAAGGCGGGTGCCCCCGAGAGCGCGGCGTCCAGATGAGGGGCGTCCATCCCCGAGACCACGATCCCCCGGACCGACAGCGGTGGGTAGGTCACGGGCAGGTTCAGCGAGATGACCGAGCGGCCCGAGTCGGAGAGCTGGTGCCAGAAGGTCGGGACCCGGACCCGCTGCGCGTGGTTGACCTTGAGCCGGCCGGCGGCGGCGTCGTAATAGCGGTGGTCGAAGACGCCGTGTCGCGCGGGCCCACAGCCGGTCATCATGGTCGTCCAGGCGGCCGAGGTGACCGGCGGGATGCACGACCGGAGAGTCCCGTGGGCCGAGCGGGATAAGAGCGCGTCGAGGTTCGGCATCAGGCCTCGTTCGCGCATCGGGTCGAGCACGGACCAGGTCGCGCCGTCGAGACCGAGGATGACCAGTCGTTCCGTCCTAGAC
>JAJYDH010000574.1 GCA_021777685.1 Planctomycetota bacterium
GTTCGAATAGACCGTCGGCCCGCAGACGTACATCCCGACCTTGCCAGGCTGGACCGGCACGAACGGCTGCTTCGTCTGCGTCAGCGTGTTGTAAAGGCGGAGCGGCATGGCGAAATGGACTCAGGACTCAGGACTCAGTTCCTAAATTTGGATAACTGGCATCGAGAACGGCTAGGCTTGGCAAGGAACGCCCGTCGTCGATCGAACCTCCGAAACGAGCCTCAGTCCTCAGTCCTCAGTCCTGAGCCCTGAAGGAGGACGACGGCCTCGCAGGAGATCGATTCGCCCCGGCCGATTGGCCCGACGTGTTCGCCGGTCTTGGCCTTCACGTTGACGTCGGAGACTTGCACGCGGAGCAGGTCGGCGAGATTCTCGCGGATGGCACGCTTGTAGGGGGTGAGCTTCGGCTCCTGGGCGTGGAGGATCACGTCGCAATTGCCGACCTTCCAGCCGGCCCGGGCGACCAGGGCGACCACATCGGCCAGCAACCGGCCGCCGTCGAGGCCCTTCCATTGAGGGTCGGTGTCCGGGAAGTGCTCGCCGATGTCCCCAAGACCGGCGGCGCCGAGCAGGGCATCGGCCACGGCATGGAGGATCACGTCCGCGTCCGAATGCCCGAGCAGGCCGCGAGGATGATCGATCCGGACGCCTCCCAGGATCAGCGGCCGTCCCTCGACCAGGCGATGCGTGTCGTGACCGATCCCCACCCGCATCGGCGAAACCTCTCCCGGATCATGTCCCGGACGCTCCTCGTCGGTCCCAACCTTCGAGGGAGCCACATCATATCGTCGACCGCCGGGATTTGCCATGCCCGGCGAAGCTGGACTCGCCCGGTTCCCGTTTCGACGCGCCGGTTTGTCATTTTGGGAAGAAAAGTTGTTCGATGTGAACCAAATGCCATGTGAACAAAAATATTGACGAATCGTCGGAAAATTTCTAAAGTCTGGAGAACTTGAGCTTTTCGTCATCGATTCGGAAAAAAATCGAAGACGTGGCATGCTCGGTGCATTATGGTCCTTTCGTTCGCGGCACGACAGTCGGTCACGTCGGTCAAGACGAGACGACGCGGGTTGCGATGGAACGACCCGGCTCGAAGTCCTGAAGACTCACACGGAGGATTTGCCATGCTGGTCCTGAGCCGCAAGATGAACGAGAAGATCATGGTTGGCGACGACATCGTGATCACCATCGTCAAGATCGACCGCAACCAGGTCCGGATCGGGATCGAGGCGCCCGGTCACGTCCCGGTCTATCGCGAGGAGATCCTGCCGGCCAACTGGCACGCCGATAAGGAAGAGGCCGCGGAAGTCGCCGTCAGCATCTGACGGCGGCCTCCGGACGCCCGCGAGACGTCCCCGGTCCCATCTCGACACCCGGCAACACTCGGGCTAGTCTGGACCCCGGCCGGAGAAGACGCGGAACGCGGATCGTCCGACGCCTCGCGCCGAGGCCGAGGGCACCTCTCGAATCGGGGAGTCGCTAGCCTCATGGGCGCCAATGATCCTTCGCAGGTCCAACGTCGAGAATTCATCCAAGCCGGCGCGCTGGCCTCAGCCGCGGCGCTGTCCTTGGGGTCGCCAAGCCTGGGCGACGAGCCGAACGCGTCGAAGCCGACGCTACCTACCCGCAAGCTGGGCAAGACGGGTGTGGACGTGACTCTCGTGAACCAGGGCACCTGGCGCTGCTCGGGCGTGGACCGCCTGATCCGACTGGCCTACGAGAAGGGCGTCCGAGTCTACGACACGGCCGCGGCCTACGGGTCCGAGCCGAACTTCAAGAAGTGGTTCGCCGAGAAGCCCGACGTCCGCAAGTCGATCTTCCTCGTCAGCAAGACGATGGCCCGGAGCGTCGCTCAGTTCGTTGAGGACATCGACAAGAGGCTGGAAGCGACCGGCACGGATCACCTTGACCTCTACTTCTGGCACGCGATGGGCGACCACAAGGAAGCGATCGACTTCCCCAAGAGCCCCGAATTCGCGAGGGCCATCGAGGCGATCAAGAAGTCGGGCAAGGCCAAATACGTCGGATTCTCGACGCACAACGCCCGCCGGGCCGAATACATCCAGGCCGCGGCCGACGGCGGCTTCGTCGACGTCATCATGGTCCAGTACAGCCCGTTCCTCGACAAGGAATCCCCGCTCAACAAGGCCCTCGACGCCGCCCACAAGGCGGGCATCGGGCTGATCTCGATGAAGCAATCCGCCGGCCAGTTCGGCGGCGCCCGGGGGATGCCGACGCCGCTCCAGGAGTCGGTCACGAAGCTCGCCCCCGTCCTCAAGGAGCGCGGGCTCTCCCCGTTCCAGGGGCTCCTTCAGGCGATCTGGACCGACGAGCGGATGTCGACCGTCTGCGTCACGATGAACAACACCGACCAGGTCCACGAGAACACCGAGGCCGCCCGGAAATTCGAGCCGCTCAAGGCGGCCGAGCTGGGCCAGCTCCGCGACGCCTCCCTCGCCGCCAATCCGACCTTCTGTGCCGACTGCGATGGGAAGTGCGCCGCGGCGGCCGGGACCCGGGCCCGCCTGGGCGACCTGACCCGGTATCTGACCTACCACGAACACCACGGCTATCGGGGCGAGGCGAAGGCCCATTACGCCGAGCTGACCGAGGCCGAACGCGACTGGTCGGACGCCGATCTTGCCGCCGCCCGCGAAGCTTGCCCCAGCCGACTGGACTTCGCCCGGCTCCTGCCCGAGGTCGATCGACTGCTCTCTTGACACCCCGACCCGGTCCGAATCCCGATCGTCCGAACAACGGCCCGGCCTCATCCCCGGGCCGTTCGCTTCTGGTCGCGAGGTGGACCCCTTTTTTGATGTTGGATGAAGGTTGGATATTCCAACCACGAGATCCCTCTCCCGTCTCGACACCCGACCTGGCGACGGCTAGGCTGTTGCCTTGTGGAGAAGCCTTGTTCGCGTAAACGTTCGACGCCCAGAGGGCCGAGGACATCCCTTTTCCCGGGAGAGGCAAGCGAGATGAGCGACAACGATCGTTCGCAGGTCGACCGTCGAGAATTCCTCCAGACGGGCGCCCTGGTGACCGCCTCGGCCGTGGCGATCGGCCAGGGCTCGACCGCCCAGGCTCAGGACAAGGCGGCTGCCAAGCTCCCGACCCGCAAGCTGGGCAAGACCGGCGTCGAAGTCTCCATGCTCACGGTGGGGACGGGGGCCTGGCGGTCGCTCGGTAACGCGGCCCCGCTCCTGCTCCGGACCGCCTACAACCAGGGCATCCGCTACCTCGACACGGCCAACGCCTACGGCACCGAGCCGGCCATCGCCAACTTCCTCAAGGCCGTGCCCGAAGCCAAGAAGGACACCTTCATCGTCACGAAGGACACCCCTCGCTCGCCGAAAGAGATGATCGAGCAGCTCGACAAGCGGCTGGAGACCCTCCAGCTCGACACCGTCGACGCCTTCTTCTTCCACGGTCTCGGCGATCACCACGACCTGAACACCTGCCTCAAATTCCTCAAGGAGAAGGAATTCAAGGAGACGGCCGACGCGATCCGCAAGTCGGGCAAGGCCAAGTTCGTCGGCTTCTCGGTCCATCACCCGGAACTTGCCAAGATGGTCACCACTGCGGCAGAGGTCGGAGTGGTCGACATGATCATGGTCAAGTACAACGCCTTCGCCCCGAAGGATCACGCTTTCAACAAGGCCCTCGACGCCGCCCACGCCAGGGGGATCGGCCTGATCTCGATGAAGCAGCTCTTGGGCTCCGAGGCGGCGCTCAATACGGTCGCCGAGAAGGCAATCGGCAAGGTCCCCAGCCTCAAGGATAAGAATCTCAAGCCTTATGAGATGCTCCTCCACGCGATCTGGACCGACGAGCGGATCGCCTCCTGCTGCGTCTCGATGAAGAACGTCGACCAGGTCGTCGAGGACGCTCACGCCGCCCGGACCTT
>JAJYDH010000575.1 GCA_021777685.1 Planctomycetota bacterium
GGGCGAGCCCCACCACGTCGGATTGGTGGGGCTCGCCCGAGGCTCGACCCACCCTACATATTGACCAATTCAAAATCGCATCACCCGCTCGCCCCGACCGTCTTCAGGTCCGCCCGCTGCCCTTCATACGTCTCGGAGAACGCGAGGACCTTCGGGTCGGGCTCGATCCCCCAGGTCTTGCAGGCTTGCAGATAGATCTCGGGCCACCAGTTGGCGTGCTCGGTGAGGCCCTGGTCCTTGACCGATTGCCAGTTGCTCAGGATGCGCGACCAGCACTCGTCGCCGTAGGCCAGGGCTTCCTTCCAGTTGCCGACCTGCGGGATGTACCACTCGCGGCCGATCTGGGCGTGGAGGACCTCGTCGGCCCAGTCGTAATCCTGGATCGTGGCCATGAGGGGGTCGCCCGAGCGGACTCCGACCTCCCACTCGTACTTCTTGCCGGTCTTCGGCATCAGGCCCTGCTCGATGAAGTAGAGGACCGCGTGCCGTTCGAGCGGCGTGCACTCGGTGTTGAGCCGGAGCGACCAGTTGTGGGTGATCCGGGCCCTCGTCCAGTCGACCCCGTTGGCGACGAACCCCACCTCGCCCATCATGGCGTGCCGGGCCTCGTCCCAGAGCTGGCGGGTCATGTCGCGGTAGTAGCCCCAGGGCTTGTCCTTCGTCTCGACGATGATGCTGGCCATCATCTCCGGGACGTCGACCTCGCGAATCCGCTTGAACAGCATCGCCAGGGTCTTGGCCCGGTCGGGCATCTCCGGGTGGTAGAGGAACGCCTCGGCGTTGAACCCTTGATTGTAGAGGTCCTGGAACCGCTCGTCGCGGCGGGGGACGGGATCGTAGACGAAAGGCCGGGCCGAGTGCATCCGCTCGACGGTCCGGCCCGAGGGCTCGTCGGCGCCGTCGAGCCCGCCGGCCGCCTTCAGGCAATCGGCCAGGAGGTTGAGCCAGGGCTCGACCGCTTCCGCCCCGCGCTCGCGGTCGACCAGCCGGGCGGTCGCCTTCGCGCCGTAGGCGACCATGTCGGCCAGCTCCAGCCGGGCGAACCGGCAGACTCGGACCGAAGGGGCGTCGGTCAGGGGATTGGTCTCGGCGATGTGCCGGGCGAGGGCGGCGTCGAGCTTCGGCAAAGCCCACCGATAGAGGCCCGCGACGAGTTCCTCCGTCGTCGGGGCGGCCAGGATCTCGTCGAAGAAGACCTCCAGGTTCGGGTCGGGCACCACTTCCAGCCCCAGCGGAGGCTCGCGCATCTCGCCGACGCGGACCCTCAGGGCCTCGACGTGCTCGGCGCAGAGGTACGCGTGGTGGGCAAAGGCGGTCTTCAGCTCGTAGATCGGCTCGGCGGTGATCCTCGACGTGAAGATCTCGTGGAGCCGCCTGAAGGCATAGTGATACCGCTTGAGCCGGGCCACGCAGGCGTCGATGCCCAGGCCCGGCCTCGACGCCTCCTCGAACGTGGCCAGGCCCGCCAGCGGGGGCAGGTCCCGATAAGGCCGATAGCCGACGGCGTCGCTCATCGACGGGTCTCCGCTCCGGGGGTCAGTCCTGGGTCACGGGCGCCTGGTGGTCGGGCTGGCGGACCGGCGCGGCCGTGGGGGGCTCGAACTTGGGCACGGCCGACTCGATCAGGTCCGACGGCGTGGTCGTCGGCTCGGGGTGGTACTGGCTCTTGATCGAGTGCTCGTCGAACCGGAACTCCTCCTCGATCCCCCGGATGCCCTTCTTGAACTCGACGATCCCCTTGCCCAGCGTCCGCCCGACCTCGGGCAGACGCTTGCCGAACAGGAGGACGGCGACCCCCACGACGACCATCAACTCCATCGGATTCAGATTGCCGAACATCGCGTCGCGTCCTCCTTCCCGTTGAATGACCGTGCCAGGGCAAGACGTTCAGTCGAGCGTGTCCTTGGTCGCGGCGGGCTTCTTGTCGGCCGTGACGGCGGTGTCCAGGTCGTCCTCGATCCCGGCGACGCCCTTCTTGAACTCGGTGACGCTCTTGCCCAGCGACTTCATCACGCTGGGCAGGCGGTTGCCGAAGATCAGCAGGGCGACGAACGCCACGACCAGGAACTCGTAGCCGCCGGGAAGTCCGAAAGCGAGGGGCATCAGCATGGGAAGGCTCCCGCGAAGTCGAAAAGGTTGGGATTCGGGACTCGTTGACTCAACTCAATGGCCGGGCGGTCGGTGGACGACATTCATCCAGGTCACGATCCGGGCGACGACGGCCGCCGAGGCGATCGTCACGAAGGCCAGGAACCAGCGATCGGCCCACCAGACCGGCCTCGGAGGCGGCCCCTTCGCCCCGGAGGGGCGGGTCGTCCAGGGCCGGACCAGCCGGGCAAAGCCCCGGCGGGCCGTCTCCGACCGACCGTACAGGGCGACGACCACCAGCGCCACCAGGGCCAGCTCGCGAGGGCCGGGCAGCAATCCCCAGAGCCATCCCAACGGGGCCGGGCATGTCATGGGAGGATCGAACCCGGGGGGCGAGGAGGCACCGAGGTCCGGAGGGCGCCGCGCGCCTTCGTGACCGACTGGGGGAGGGCCGACAGATCGGCACCGACCGGGGGAGGCGTCTCGACAGGGACGACGCGAGGAGGGATTTCTCCCTCCATCGTATCGCCCGGCCCGCGACCGTCAACCAAATTCCCGCGACTTCGCGCCGGATTGGCCGGGCGTCTCCGCCGATTCTTGAGATTTCGAGATCGACCCGGGTGGCCGAGTTCGTCAGGGCGAGATCTCCCCGACCGGGCTGGTCGTTCCCTCAGCCGGCAGATGCCGGTGGATGGCCAGGTCGTACAGGATCGACCCGGCCAGGCCACCCACGAGCGGCCCGACGATCGGGATCCAGAAGTAAGACCCGTGCGAGAGGAACGCCGACGGCCCCCACCCCAGCAAGGCCGAGGCGACCCGAGGGCCGAGGTCGCGGGCCGGGTTGATCGCGTAGCCGGTCAAGCCGCCCAGCGAGAGGCCGATGGCCCAGACCAGGGCGCCCAGGGCCAGCGGCTCGACGTACCCCCCGGGCGCGGCGTTCCGGCGGTCGGTCAGCGACCGGACGCCCAGGAGCAGGACCCCCGTGCCGAGGAACTCGCTGAAGACGTTCCGCCAGGTCGAGTCGAAAATCGGATACGTCGCGAAGACCCCCGCCCCGCCCGCCGCCGTCCCGACGAGCTTGCCGCGATCCATCGCCCCCCGGACCAGGTGCTCTTTCCCCTCGAAGGCCCGGAACGCCTCGGAGTAATCGAGATACACGATCATCGCCCCGACGAACGCGCCGAGGAGTTGCGCCACCCAGTACGGCAGGACCCTCGACCGGGCGAAGTCGCCCCGGACGGCCAGCGCCAGCGTCACCGCCGGGTTGATGTGCCCGCCGCTCAGCCGCCCGCAGGCGTAGACCGCCAGAGCCACCGCCAGGCCCCACGCCGTCGTCACCATCATCTTGTCCGACGTCTCGTTCAGCAGGACATCCGCCGCGACCACGCCGTCGCCGAGGACGATCAGCAGCGCCGTGCCGAGGAATTCGCCCATCAAGGCGGGGCCGAGCGGGGGCATCGCCCGGGCCTTCGAATCGTTCGCCATCGGCCTGCCTTATCGGAGGGAGAGTTCGAAAGGGGGCCGACGAGGCATCCGTCGTCCGGCCGGAGGGAGCATTCCAGCCGAACGCCCCCGGCGAATCAAGCCCCGGGCGCCGGAAGTCGAAGGTGTGGGATGGAGGCGGCTATCCCTACCGCTTCTGGACGGGGTGGGAGCCGAGACCCTCGTTCCCAGCCTCCGCGCTCCGCATGACCCGTAACTCTCGCTGACTTCTCCGATCTCTGGCAGCCCCGGAGGGGCGACCGTCCTTAGCCCAGGGTGAAACCCTGGGTCCCCGGCGTCCCAGGAATCCAATAAGCCCTGGAAG
>JAJYDH010000576.1 GCA_021777685.1 Planctomycetota bacterium
CGCTGATCACGGCGCCGACGGCGTTGTCGAGGTTGTTGTCGTGGAGGGCGAAATCCACGTCGCCGGCCTCGACGAACAGGGCGAAGGGTTTGTCGGGCTTGTTCGAGAGCACGGCGAGGGCGGCGTTGGTCAGGTCGACCAATCTGGGCGTCTCGGCGAGGTCTTCGGGGGTGTACCTGTCGGCCTTGCCGGTGACGCCCGCGACGGGGTCATAACCACCGTCGGCGGTCCGGTACGGCAGGTGGTTGAACGCGGCCTTGCCGAAGAAGCCGAACAGGCGATGGTCCCCCTTCGCGGCCGTCTCGGCGGCCTCGGCGAGCGCCCCGGCGCCGTTCATCCCGGGCGTGGTCTGGACGACGACGTACTTGCCGCCGTTCTTGACGTCGATGGCCGCCTTGTCGGCGTCGGTGATGTGGGCGTTCCCCTCGACGGCGTTCCTGCCCTGCTGTTTGGCCATGTCGCCGGCCCGCCCGGCCTGGCCGAAGCCGGTTCCCATGACGACGTCGAGCCCGGGATGGCCAGCCTCCTTGCCGTCGAGCTGGGCGATGCTGGTCAGGCCGAGCATGTCGCGGGCGAGGTCCTGGTAGTCGTCGCGGTGGACGTTGTGCGCGTACATCGCGGCGGGCGAGACGTGGTCGAACGGCACGCTGGTCACGGTCCCGACCTTCCACCCCCGCGCCTGGAGCTGGCCGAACAAGGTGGGGACGAATCGGCCGTCGTCGGTCACGTTGACGCCGTTGTTGTACGACTTGACCCCGCTGGCGAACTCGGCGGCGCTGGGGGCGGAGTCGGTGTAGGCGTGGATCACGCCGCCGGCCGAGGCCAGGCCGTCCCTGTCGGCCTTGTTGCCCGACTGGCCCTTGATGTAGCCCGGGGCCTTCGGCCCGAGCGGGCCGAGGGTCCACGGGTTCGGCCCGGCGATGCTCGCGTCGTAGCCGCCCGAGGCGCTCCCGGCGGGGATGCTCACCGTCTGGGCGTCGAAGTCGGGCGTGTTCTTGTCGTGGGTCGGGGCGGTGACGTACCAGCCGTACCGGGCCGAGCCGTCGGCGGTGTAGTCCTGGAAGGCCAGGCCCGAGCCCTTCCCCTCGGAGTAGACCTTGCCCGTCTTCGCGATCGCGGCGGCGCGGGTGGTGTCCCAGTCCATGCCGTCGAACCAGACGATGAAGAGGTGCTTGACCCCCTTCGCCACGGCGTCCTTCTGGACCCGGTAGAGGTCGCTCTGGTCGGCGTATTCGGCCTCGGGGTTGACGGTCCGCTCGGGGAGGAAGCCGTAGAGCGCCCTGACTTTCGCCGGGTCGCGATACGCGCTGTTGGGGCCGGTGACGGGGCCGAGGTCGACCTTCCGGCCGAACGTGTAGATCGGGATCAGGCGGTTCGAGTGGCTGGTGTGGTTCGAGAAGACGTCTCCGGCCCCTTGCGAGCCGAAGTGGTAGGGGCGGGAGACCTTGTCGCCCTTGCGCGCGACCGCCTGGGCCTGGATCGCCTTGAGCTTGTCGTCGGCCGGCGCGAGGCCGGGGGCGATCAGGGCGAGGGCCAGGGTCGCGGCCAGTCGGGCGGCGGGGATCGGGGACGGTCGGACGGTCACGGCGGGCTCTCCTGGGGGCGTTCGGCGGTCAGTCTCCCAGCTCCTGGCCGAGATGCTTCCTGACCCTCTTCACGACGTCGTCCCGGTCGGGCCCGAAGTCGTGCGTTCGGAAGAATCGGACGATCTCGCGATCGTTCAGGACCTGCCCGGCCACGGGCAGGACCGTCGCGCCGGCCGGGATGTCGGGGGCGGGCTGCTCGGCGACCTCGAGGAGGCGCAGGATGTCGTCCTTCGCCTTCCCGTCCCCGGCGAGGCCGCCCTTGATGATGTTCTCCAGGCAGGCCCTCGGGTCGACCTCGAAGTAGACCCATTCCAGCTCCAGGCCCTCGACGTCCCTGAGCCCGTTCTCCAGCAACCTCCTCCGGTAGCGCTCGAAGAACGACCGGCCGCAGATGCCGATCCGGCAGCCCATCTGGAGCGAGAGCCTGAGCAGGCGGAGGTTCCGCTCGAAGTCGAGCAGGTTTTCGAGGTAGTCTTCGAGGTGCTCCTGGATCGAGCCGTCTTCCTTCAGCGCGAGGAGGTGGCCCGTCTGGCCCGATCCCGGGCAGCCGACGACGACGGTGAGGTGGGGGACGGCCGCGACCATTCCGGAGGGTTCCGAGAGCAGGATGGCAGGACCTTTCGGGCGAACCGACCGGGATAAGGTAACAGGATCGCGGGCCGAATTGCAGGGGCTGATGGCCAGGAGATGGCGCGTCCCCCCGACATTCGCCCGAGTCGGGGCTGATCCCGCTCCGCGCCGGGCCCCTGATGAGATAGGATGGGCCGGGTCCGGGCCGGGACGGCGCGGCTTCGGGGTCTTCGGGCGAGAGCGGAGGTGGCGGGGTGCATCGCGACGTGTTGGCCATCGTCCTGGCCGGGGGGCGCGGCTCCCGCCTGGAGCCGCTCACCCGGGACCGCGCCAAGCCGGCCGTCCCGTTCGGCGGGATCTATCGGATCATCGACTTCACGCTCTCCAACTGCATCAACTCCGACCTCCGCAAGATCCTGGTCCTCACCCAGTACAAGGCCGTCAGCCTGAACCGGCACATCGACCAGGGGTGGAAGTTCCTCAGCCGCGAGCTGGACGAGTACATCGAGGTGATCCCGCCCCAGCAGCGGATCGCCGACCACTGGTATCAGGGCACCGCCGACGCGATCTACCAGAACGTCTACACGATCGAGAAGGCCGCCCCGCGCGACACGCTGATCCTGGCCGGCGACCATATCTACAAGATGAACTATGCCGAGATGATCGCCTTCCACCGCGATCGCGAGGCCGACCTGACCATCGCCTGCTTCCCCATGCCCAAGGAGGCCTCGCGAGAGCTGGGCGTGCTGAGCATCGACGCCTCGGGGCGGGTCCTCGACTTCGTCGAGAAATCGCCCGACGCCCCCACGATGCCCGGCCACCCCGACCTGGTCATGGCCTCGATGGGGATCTACGCCTTCGCCACCGACGTCATGTACGAGCGGCTCTTCCGCGACGCGGCGAGGAAGGAGGCCAGCCGCCACGACTTCGGCCACGACATCATCCCCGACATGCTCGCCGACGCCCGGGTCTTCGCCTACCCCTTCCGCGACGAGAACCGCAAGGAGGGCGCCTACTGGCGGGACGTCGGGACCATCGACGCCTACTACCAGACGAGCATGGACCTGATCCAGGTCGACCCGATCCTCAACCTCTACGATCGCGACTGGCCGATCCACACCTACCAGCCGCCGATGCCCCCGCCCAAGTTCGTCCACTCCGAGGCCGACCGCCGGGGCGCGGCGTATAACTCGATCGTCTGCCAGGGGGCGATCATCTCCGGCGGCCAGGTCTATCGGAGCATCCTCTCGCCCGAGGTCCGGATCAACAGCTTCGCCCTGGTCGAGGACTCGATCCTCTTCGACGGCGTCGAGATCGGCCGCCACGCCCGGGTCCGCCGCGCGATCATCGACAAGGACGTCAAGGTCCCCCCACGCTTCGAGATCGGCTGGGACCGCGAGGCCGACAACGCCCGGGGGAGGACCGTCACCGAGGAAGGGCTCACCGTCGTCGCCAAGGCCGAGGACCTGGAAAGGTTCACGCCGCACGGGAGATGATGAGGCTTGTCTGATCCCAGCTTGTCGGCTCGCCGCTCCGCGATGGTTCGCCACGAGCCCTTTAGGCCATCGTTGGATGTCGATTTGTTGGTCTGGGTAAAATGGATTGGTTGTGCTCGAAATGTCGAAAAATTCCCTCGGGTGTAACCAGCTTCTCTGGTGGTGAATCATCCGACCTGGCAAGATGGGTCGAGAGATCGAGCCATCATCCGCGAGGTGCATTATGTCACGGAAGA
>JAJYDH010000577.1 GCA_021777685.1 Planctomycetota bacterium
GACCCTGACCCCCGAGCCCTCTCCCGGAGGGAGAGGGGAGGAAGACGCGCGGACGCCTCCGTTGCTGCCTCCCTCTCCCTCTGGGAGAGGGCCGGGGTGAGGGTCGTCGCCGGTCGAGTGGACGCCGGGGCGCAGCTCCGCCAGCAGGGCGAGGGCTTCGGCCTCCTTGCGGGCGAGCCGGGACTGCTCGGCGGGCCGGCCTTCGAGGGCCTTGCGATAGACGCCCAGCTCGTCGCGGGCCCGGCGGATCGCGTCGGCCTCGTCCAGGACGGCGTCGCGGGGGCCGAGGGCGTCGAGCTGGAGGTCGGCCGCTTCGAGGGCCTTGCCGGCGGCGAGCCCGTTCCTCGCCCCCACCTGCCGGGCGATCGTCGCCTCTCGGCGGCGGTCGGCGAAGCCCTCGGCGAGCGCCGGGGCGTCGCCGAGGTCGGCGAGCCCGTCCAGCGCGACGGCCCGTCGGGCGATCACGGGCAGCGCGGCCCTCAGGCGTTCGAGCCGCCGCTTCTCCGCCTCGACGGCCCGGATCTCCGCGTCGATGGCGTCCTTGCGGGCCCGCTCGCGGGCCAGGGTGGCGTCCAGGTCGACCCAGGACGAGGTGGCGAGCATCGCCCGCTCGGCCTCGTCCCTCCGGGCCTTCAGGTCGGCCAGGGCGGCGTTGATCGCGGGGTTGGAGGCCCGGGGCTTGAACAGCCCGTCGACCTCGGCCTCGAGCGCCTTGCGGACCTCGTCGACCCGGGCCAGGCCCGAGCCGGCGGCGAAGAGGACCGGGCCGAGGCTCCCCTTGCCCTGGAGGATCGCCAGCCCGCCGGCGACCAGCTCGGCGTGGTCCATCGCGAACAGGTCGTCGAACTTCGCCCGGTCGACGCCGCCCAGGAGCCTCGCGAGGGCCTCGTCCGGGATCACCTCGTCGTCGTCGGGGGTCCGGATCGTCCGGAGGTCCCCCTTGCGGCGGAGGAAGGCCAGCTCGGCCCCGTCGGCGGCCCGGATCGTCGCCCCGACGCGGAGGTCCTTGTAGGCGTGGCGGTGGTCGTCGCCGGTCCGGGCCGGGAAGCCGAAGAGGAGGCAGCGGATCGCCCGGAGGGCGCTGCTCTTGCCGGCCTCGTTGGGGCCGTGGATCAGGTGCAGGCCGGGCCCGCCGTCGAAGGGGAGCGGCGGGGCGTCGGCGAACGGGCCGAAGGCGCGGAGGTCGAGCCGGAGGAACCTCATCGGCCGCCCCTCGCCGCCTCGAAGCGGCCGGCCAGGAGCGGCCGGACCTGGTCGAGGACCCCCCGGAGCCATTCGGAGTCGTCGAGGTCCACCGCGTCGGCCCGCCTCAACTCGGGCGGGAGCTTCTTGCGGAGCTCGCCCAGCTCCCGCCCGGCGAACTCCTTCAGGAGCCGGTCGTCCCCCCGAAGCTCGGCGAGGAGCCGGTCGAGCATCTCCAGCGGCCCGCCCGACGGGTCGCCGTCGCCGAGCCTGAGCGGGCGGGTCCGGAGCTTGACCGCCTCGACCCAGACCCGGCCCGAGCCGTGGGTCAGCGCCTGGCCCCGGATCTCGAAGGACCAGTCGTCCTTGTTCGCCAGCAGCTTCTCATGGACCGCCGAGGCCCCGACGACCTCGACCCGGAGCGCCAGGGTCCGGCCGTCGGCGGCGTCGATCTGCCCGGGCAGGGCGTCCTCGAAGGCCCGGAGGATGTCGTCGCCGTCGGCCGCGCCCGAGGCGTCGAGCTTGCACGTCTCCCAGCGGAGCACGTCGAGCGGGCGGAACTCGGCCGAGGTGACGTGGTGCCCCTCGACCGTGACGAGCATGCACCCCTTCGCCCCGGCCTCGCGGATGTGCCGCCCCTGGACGTTCCCCGGGAAGACGATCGGGCCGTCGCGATCGTCGAGGACCTCGCGGGCGTGGACGTGGCCCAGCGCCCAGTAGCCGTAATTCCGGGCCCGGAGGGCCTCGACCGTGCACGGGGCGTAGCGGTCGTGCCCCTCGCGGCCGTTGACGCTGGTGTGGAGCATCCCCACGTTGAAGCAGCCGGGGTCGGCCTCCGGGTAGTTCGCCGCGAGGTCGTCGGTGACGGCCTGGCTGGCGAACCCCTGGCCGTGGATCGCCACCGGCACGTCGTCGAGCCGGCAGGTCTGCGGCCGGTCGACCGACAGCGAGGTCACGTTGTCGGGCAGCCGGAGGTCGCGGGTCATCCGGTTCCTGGCGTCGTGGTTCCCGCGGATCAGGTAGACCTTGATGCCCGAGTCGCGAAGCTGGGCCATCCGCCCGACGAACCAGAGCCCCGTGTTGTGGTCCTTCCAGTCGCCGTCGTAGACGTCGCCGGCGATCAGGACGAACGCGACCCGCTCCTCGACCGCCAGCCGGACGAGGTTGTCGAGCGCTCGCCGGGTCGCGCCGCGGATCTCCTCGCTCGGGCAGCCCTCGTACCGGTCCAGCCCACGGAGGGGGCTGTCGAGGTGGATGTCGGCCGCGTGGAGGAACTTGAACATCGAGCCGGCCCCGACCCGTCGGAACGGCCCGCCGGAGATCCCGGCCGGCCGACCTCAAGCATAGCCGCGACCGGGCTTTCCACAAAGGCGAGGTCGGGGGTGATCCGTCGGGGCCGGCCGGCCCATCCCTCGCCATCGCGACAATCAGACGACCCTCGACCAGAGGAACTCCAGGAGCGGCCTCGCGTCCCCCGCGAACTTGACGATGACCTCGGGCAGGTCGCGCCGCTCCAGGTCGTCGTCGAGCAGGGGCCGGCTCGTGACGAACGAGCGGAGCCGGAGGAATTCCGCGACGGGTGAGTCGGCATGGTCCTCGAACCCCCCGGGCATCCTCGAGAGCGGGTCGCCCATGCTCAGGTCGAGCTTCTTCGATTTCAACGATCGGACGACCGCCTCGAACCCCGGCGCATCCTCCGCGATCGCCGACCGGATCGCTTTCAGGGCCGGCGCCCCGGGCTGGTAGAACCCGGCGGCGACGAACGACTTGCCCGGCTCGACGTGGATGTAGAGTAGGCCGGGCCTCGACTTGTCCCCCTCGCGGTACAGGGCGGCGCCGACGTTGGTCTTGTACGGGCTCTTGTCGTGGGTGAACCGGACGTCCCGGTAGATCCGGAAGACCGGGTTCTTCGCCAGCGGGGCCAGCGGCGACCCGGCCGCTTCGAGCCCCGCGCCGACCTCGCGGACCAGCTCCCGGAGCGGGGCGTCGCACTCCTCGACGAAGGTGGATTTGTGCTCGGCGAACCACTCGCGGTCGTTGTTCTCCCGCAAGGCCAGCAAGAACGGCAACGCCTGGGAGCCGAACCCCCGGAACCCGCCCGCCTCGTCGGCACCCTTCTTGACCGGCATGGTCGATCCTCGCTCGAAGTCCTGGGAAACCCGGCCCCCGGGTCGACTCCTCCTTTTGGAGTGCGGGAGCTTGCTCCCGCTTTTCCCCGGCGGAGCTTGCTCCGACGTCCGAGGGCGAGGGGCAAGCCCCTCGGAGCAAGGCGGGAGCAAGCTCCCGCACTCCAAAAGGGTCGGGTCGTCGTCTATCTCTGCCTCCGGAGCCACGCCAGGAGGTCGGCCTGCCTCGCGTCGTCGAGGATCGTGGCGAAGCCGGGCATCCGGCGGCGGCCTTCCTTCATGAGGGCGCGGAACTCGTCGTCGCGGAGCAGGACGGGCTTCTCGACGAGGTTCGTGCCCAGGTCGCCCCCCTTCGCGACCGGCCCGTGGCAGGCCGCGCACTGGGCGGCGAACAGGGCCTCGCCCCGCGCGAGGTCGGCGCCCGGGATGTCCCCGGGCGTCGGCTGGGGTTCCAGCGCCAGGGCCCGGTCGGCCGCGATCCGCTCGGGGGGCGGGGCCGGTTTGGTGCTCGGAGAGACTTCGACGAGATAATCGACCAGCGGCTGCTTGCGGGCGAGGGGCAGGGGGGAGCCCC
>JAJYDH010000578.1 GCA_021777685.1 Planctomycetota bacterium
CCCACGCCGCCGGGGCGATCGCGGCGACGGCCAGCGTCGCGGCGACGAGGACGGTTGGCCATGAGCCGATCGCCAGGCCGAGCAGGGCGATCGGCGCGGCCAGGGCGAGCATCGGCCGCCAGGGGCGGAAGCGGAGGCTCTGGCGGAGGATCGCGGCGACGATCCGGCCGCCGTCGCGGAAGGCGCGGAGCTTGCTGGCGGTCCCGGCGATCCGGGGCCGATAGGGGACGTCGACCTCGACCACCCTCAGCCCCCGCGCGACCGCCTGGCCGACCAACTCGGCCTCGATCTCGAAGCCGGACGAGCGAGGGCGGACGACCTCGCGGAAATGGCGGCCGAAGACGCGATAGCCCGAGAGCAGGTCGCGGGTCCCCGGGCCGATCAGGACGGCGAACGCCCAGCCGATCAGGACGTTCCCCAGCCCCCGGATCGGGCTCATCGCCCCCAGCTCCGCCACCGGCCGGCGATTGCCGACCGTCATGTCGGCCCGTCCGGACAGGACCGGTTCGAGCAGCCCCCGGGCGGCGTCGGCCGGATAGGTGCCGTCGCCGTCGACGAGGATGACGGCGTCGCGATCGGCCAGGTCCTCGAAGATCGCGCGGACGGCGTGCCCCTTGCCCTGCTCGCGGACCTCGACCACGCGGACGCCCAGCCGACGGGCGATCGCGCCGGTGCCGTCGGTCGAGTTGTTGTCGAAGACGACGACCTCCGCCTCCGGGAGCGCACCCCGCCACTCCCCGACGACGGCCTCGACCGCCCCCGCCTCGTTGTAACACGGGATCGCCACCGCGATCGTCGGACGCCCGGCGGATGTCGCCACGATGTCGGCCCGCGTCCTGTCCGAAAAAGAGCCCGAGGCCCGCGAGATCAATCCACGCCCGACAGTATACCCCGCGAACCGGGCCGAGGGCGGGCGGGAGACCGCTTCGGGGACTTCAGAAGGGCAGGATTCGGAATCTCATGAGGCCGTCAGCTCGACCTCTCGCTCTTCCAGCCTCCAGGCCGCGTAGGCCAGGGCCTGGTCGATGTCCTCGGTCTCCAGGTAAGGATAGGCCGCCAGGATCTCCTCGCGTCCTCGGCCGGCGGCCAGGAGCCCGATGATCATCCCGACCGTCACGCGCATCCCGCGGATGCACGCCTTGCCGCCCATGACCGCAGGGTCGAGAGTAATCCGGGCGAATGTTCTCATGGCCGAATATCCCGTTCAATGATCTGAGGTTAAGTCAATGTGAAAGCTTGCTCGAGATTCCAACCTCCTGAAGGAAATGCGTCGCCTCTGATCCAGGCTATACAGGCATTGCCATGTGGGCCAAATAGTGGCTGTTCAGTCAACGTAATAGGTCTTCTCCGTCTTGTACACCACACCGTCCTGGAACCATACCTCTCTTCGCCAGTAGTTTCCACTCGCCTTGCCGGCACGGGTGTAGTGCCAGAGGTCATTCAACTCTCCCTCTCCCGGAGTGATGGGCAAGCCCACTGCAGGGGCCATCCATTGGCCTCTCCACAGTGGTGGACCCATGATATTCTCCACCTGTCGCTCAGACATCCCGACGCGAACAGAACGGAACCTGGATTCGCTGAATCCTCCGCCATAAACCGTATAGTCACCGTCCACGACGGAGAGCGAGGCGAGCAGGAGGTCAATAGGTCGGTTGTCGATGAAGACGAACTTGCCAACGGCCAGCATTATTCCGGCTGTTGCGACCGTGAACATCATGCGTCGGACCGTGACCCGCATCAGTAACGATCTCATCGCCAGATTCGTAGGTTTGACAGGCAGATGATTCAGCCAGTCCTTGATGATCCCTAAATAGTTATCGACATGAGTTCGTGTTCATGTCGAAAACGGAGCGGGCATCGTTGCCCGCCCCGGATCTTCCGGCGATCGGCGTGTCACTGGCCGGCCGTCGCCCCCTCGGAGTTGCGGAACTCCAGGGGTTTGCTTGCCACGAAGGTCGTCACCAGGCCGGTTTTCGCCCCCCCGGCGGTGCGGATGACGAGCTGGTGGTCGCCCTTCGTCAGGCGGACGGGGACGGTCCTCGGCTGGTCGCCGCTCGACGCGGGGAGGGTCAATTCCTTGCCGTCGAGCCAGGCTTTGAGGTCGGCCGTGGTGTCGAGGACCAGCTTCGCGTCGATGTCCTCGGGGGCGAGGACCGGGGTTTCGAGGTAGGCGGCCTTGCCGGCGTCTTCCCCGGTCAGGAGCGACAGGTCGACGGCCCCCTCGGCGTTGGCGGTGAGCCTGCGCCAGGCGGGTTTCCTGGAACCCTCGCCGGGGATCGGCGACTTGGGGGTCAGCGGGCCTTCGCCGGACACAGGGCCGATGGCCTGGTACTGGCCGACGACGCTCACCGGCTCCTTGAGGGTGGCGAGGAAGGCGAGGAGGTCGACCAGGTCGCGGTCGGACATCGCCTCGGCCAGCCCCTCGGGCATCAGAGAGACTTCCGTCACCTTGCGGTCCTCGACGTCGCCTGGGCGGATGACCTGGCGCTTGCCGTCGGCGGTCTTCAGGACGATCCGGTCGGGCGCCTCCTCGACGACCAGGCCGGTCAGGACCCGGCCGTCGGAGAGGGCCAGGACGTTCGACTTGAAGTTGTAGCCGATCGCGGCGCTGGGGTAGAGGATCGAGCGGAGCAGCTCGTCCTTGCCGTACTTGGTGCCGATCGTCGAGAGATCGGGGCCGACCCACTGGCCCTGGCCCTGGACCCGGTGGCAGGTGGCGCAGGCGTTGGAGACGCCCGGCTTCGCGAAGACCTGCCGGCCGTGGTTGGCGTCGCCGTTCCGGGCGATCAGCTCCTTGATCGGAGGGAGCGGGCGGCCGGAGGCGGTCTTGGGGAGCGGGAGGAGGTCGGCGGCCTGGTTGCGGACCCGGGCGTCGGCGTCGTTGTGGGCGATCGACGCCGCCTCGCTCTTCAGCTCGTCGGGGAGCTTCCGGTCCCTGGCCAGCTCGATGACCTTGCGGGCCCCGCCGTTGCCGGGGCGGGCGTAGACCCGGAGTGCCTCTCGGCGGAGGCCGAGCGGGTAGTCATTGCCGCCGATCATCGCCAGGAGCTGCGGGTTGGCGTCGCGGAGCTGGGGCAGGGCGCGGATGGCGGCCTCGGCGACCGGGGTCGAGCCCCCCTTCCTCGCGCCGGCGATCAGGCTTTCGATGAACTCGGCGGTCCCCGGCGGCCGGACCCGGCCCACGGCCTCGACGGCGGCGATCCGGACCGGCTCGGGGGCCTTCTCGTCCTTCGCGAACCCCATCAGGGTCGGGCCGTAACGGCCGTCGAAGCTGGCGACGGCCAGCGCGATCCCGGGGACTCGCGAGGCCGGGTCGGCCAGGCTCGACTCGATCAGATGGATCACCGGCGCGGCCCCCCGGGCGTCTCGCCAGGGGCCGCCCAGCTTCCGGCCGAGGGTCGCCATCAGGGCGTACCGCCGCGCCGGGTCGACCGCCTGGAGGGCCTGCTCGGCCACGAGCACGCCGGCGTCCTTGTCGGCGATCTGGAGCAAGACGTCGTCGCCGGCCTGCTGCAACTCGGCGGCGGCGAGCGAGGGATGGATTTTGCGGAGCAGGGCCAGCGACTCGGGCCGATGGAGCCGCCAGGCCAGGCCGAGCGTCTTGCTCAGGGCGTTGGCCGGCAGGTCGGGCGTCCCCGAGGAGATATACGCCTCGTTCCGGTCGGCCGGGAAGTACGGCGGGAGCGCGACCTGCCCCTCCTGACCGGCGCGGTCGAGGTCGAGCGGGCCGTACAGCGAGCCGTCGAACAGCTCGGCCAGGTACGGGCTCTCGCGCTCTTCCAGGGCCAGGCCGAGGGCTTCGAGATACCAGCGGTCCTGGCCGTCCCAGGTCTTCGCCAGCTCCTTCAGGGCGCCGCCGACCTCCGAGGTGGGGAGCCAGCG
>JAJYDH010000057.1 GCA_021777685.1 Planctomycetota bacterium
GTCATCGGCCAGAAGAAGGCGATCCTCAGCCAGGACGCCGGCGCCGACCAGGATCTGCCCACCAGCGCCTCGATCGCCGACCTGAAGATCCGCTCGGTCATGTGCGTCCCGCTCCTGACGCCCGACCACGAAGTCCTGGGGATCATCCAGCTCGACACCAGCGACCGCAAGCAGTTCCTCCAGGAAGACCTCGACATCCTGACCACGGTCGCCGGCCAGGCCGCCGTCGCGGTCCAGAACGCCTCGATGCACGAGAAGCTGCTCCGCAACGCCGCCCTCGAACGCGACCTGAACATCGCCGAGAATGTGCAGAAACGGTTCCTGCCCCACTCGGTGCCCAAGATTCCCGGCTATGAGTTCTTCGCCTTCTATCAGCCGACGTATGAGGTCGGCGGCGATTACTACGACTTCATGCAGTTACCCGGGAATCGACTGGGGGTCGCCCTGGGCGACGTCGCCGGCAAGGGGGTCGCCGCGGCCCTGATGATGGCCAAGTTCTCCGGCGACACCCGGTTCTGCGTCTCGACCGAGGGCTCGCCGCAACTGGCGATCGAGAAGCTCAATAACCTGCTCTGCGCCGCCGGGATCGACGAGAAGTTCATGACGATGAGCCTGAGCCTCCTCGACCTGGAGAAGAACCGGGTCACGTTCTGCTCGGCCGGGCACCCGCCGCTGTTCCTCCGCCGGGCCGACGGCAGCGTCGAGGAGCTGGGCGAGGACATCTCGGGCTTTCCCCTGGGGATCATGCCCGACTGGCAATACAAGCAACTGGAGGTCGACATCCACCCGGGCGACGTTCTGGTCATCTACTCCGACGGCGTGACCGACGCCCGGAGCCCCGCCGAGGAGATCTACGACTCGCGCGAGAAACGCCGGCTCCTCAAGCGGGTCACGGAGTCGGCGGGCGGCCCCGAGGCCGTCGGCCGGTCGATCCTCCAGGACATCCGCGAGTTCTCCCTCGGCCACAAGCAGATGGACGACATCACCCTGGTGTGCTTCGGCCCGACCCGTCCGGCGGAGTGACGGTCCACCCGAGTTTGACCCTATCCTGTTGGATCAACCACAAGGCGTGGCTCCGTCCGTGTTTTCTGCCTCCCTCTCCCTCCGGGAGAGGGCCGGGGTGAGGGTCACGGCAAGACCTGCGGGCCTCAAAATCACGCACGCCTGAACGTCAAGAGCCCGGCGACGCCCCTCACCCCGGCCCTCTCCCAGAGGGAGAGGGGAGCCAGACTTGCCGAGACGGCAGTTGGTCACGATTCATCGAATGGTATTGAAGATTGACCCCGACCACGCTCCAAGAAACCACCATGTCCTGGAAAGTCGCCAACATCCGCCTGGAGCTCGACGAGCCCGAGCAGGCCCTCCCCGAGAAGCTGGCCGGCCGACTGGGCGTCGGGCCTGACGGCATCGCCTCGTACCGGATCTTGCGCAAGAGCCTCGACGCCCGGCGGCACGACGACCTCCACTTCGTCTACGCGGCCGAGGTCGAGGTCCCCGGGGGGCTCGCCGCGACCGGCGGCGACGTCGCGCCGTTCGAGCCCGAGCGGTTCGACTGGCCGGAGCCGGGGCGGGAGCCGCTGGAACACCGGCCGGTGATCGTGGGTTCGGGCCCGGCCGGGCTGTTCGCGGGGTATATGCTCGCGCTCGACGGCCACCGGCCGCTGATCCTGGAGCGGGGCCGGGACGTCAAGGACCGCGTCGCCGACGTCCGGCGGTTCGATTCCGGCGGCCTCCTCGACCCCGAGAGCAATTACCTCTTCGGCGAAGGGGGCGCGGGGACGTTCAGCGACGGCAAGCTCACCAGCCGGAACACCGGCCCCGACATCCTGCGTGTCCTCGAAATTCTCGCCGACTGCCACGGCAAGCCCTCGATCGTCTACGAGGCCAAGCCGCACCTCGGCTCGAATCGCCTCCCCCTGATCGTCCGGACCCTCCGCCGGAAGTTCGAGTCGCTCGGCGGCGAGGTCCGGTTCTCCTGCCGGGTCGAGGACCTCGACATCGCCGAGGGGCGCCTCAAGGGGCTGATGACCAGCTCCGGGTACGTCCCGGCCGACCTCGCCGTGCTGGCGATTGGCCACAGCGCGCGGGATACCTACGGGATGCTGCTCCGGAGGGGAGTCCCGCTGGAGCCGAAGGCGTTCCAGCTCGGCGTCCGGATCGAGCAGCCGCAGGCGAACGTGAACGTCGCCCGCCACGGGGCGTTCTCCGAGCACCCCGCGCTCGGCGCGGCCGAGTACAACCTGAACGTCCGGGCCGGCTCCCGCGACCTCTTCACGTTCTGCATGTGCCCGGGCGGGATCATCATGCCCTCGGTGAGCGAGCCCGGCTATTTCGGCACCAATGGCATGAGCCACAGCCGCCGAGACACCCCGTTCGCCAACAGCGGGCTGGTGGTCACCGTCGCGCCGGGCGACCTGGCGAGCCGTCACCCCCTGGCCGGCGTCCATTACCAGCAGAGGGCCGAACGGCTGGCCTACCTCGCGGGCGGGCGGACCTATCACGCGCCGGTCCAGCGCGTCGAGGATTTCCTCGCCGGTCGGGCCAGCCGGGGCAAGGTCCGGACCAGCTACGAGCGGGGCACGATCCCGTCAGACCTGGGCCTGATCCTGCCGCCGCCGGTGATGGAGGCCCTGGAACGCGGGCTCCGGGTGATGGACCGGAAGATGCAGGGGGCCTTCCTCCGCGACGCCGTCCTGACCGGCCCCGAGTCGAGGGGAAGCTCGCCCGTGCGGATTCCCCGAGACGACTCCACCCGCCAGAGCCCCGCTGTCGCCGGCCTCTACCCCTGCGGCGAGGGGGCCGGTTACGCCGGGGGGATCGTCAGCGCCGCCGTCGACGGCCTCCGGACCGCCCGGGCCATCGTCGCCCGTCATGCCTCGCCGGCCCGATGATCTCCCGCGAAATCCCTCCCGTGGTAGATCCGGGGCGAATCCCGCGATAAGATCGCGTCGCGGGCCCACTTTCCCGACAGCCCGATCGATGCCCGAAGCCGAGGACGTCGGCGCCCTCGCCGCGCGCCTCGGATCACGCCTGAGGAACACGCTCGATGTCGACGACCGGTGACGACTTGAAGGGGACGGATCGGGAGGCGTCCGACTTCTTCCGGGCGCCCGATGCCCCCCTCGGAGTCTCCGGGGCCGACCGGTCGGCGACCTGGCGATGGTACATCTGCGTGCTGCTTTTGCTGGGCACGGTCGTCAACTACATGGACCGGCAGACCGTCAGCACGCTGTCCATCGAGATCCAGGCCGAATTCCACCTGAACAACCTCCAGTACGGCAACGTCGAGCTCGGCTTCGGGCTGGCCTTCGCGGCGGGCAGCCTGCTGTTCGGCTGGATGGTCGACCGGATGGGGGTCTTCTGGCTCTACCCGGTCGTGCTGGTCGGCTGGTCGGCGATGGGGTTCCTCACCGGGCTGAGCCGGACCTACGAGGAGTTGCTGATCCTTCGGATCTTGCTCGGCCTGTTCGAGGCCGGGCATTTCCCGTGCGGCCTGAAGACGATCCAGTTGCTGATGGCCCCACGCGACCGGGCGCTGGGCAACAGCCTGCTCCAGAGCGGCACGGCCCTGGGGGCGGTGCTCGCCCCGCAGGCGATCAAGCTCCTGCTGACCGAAGGGCAGGGGGGCTGGCGATGGCCGTTCATGATCATCGGAGCCGGGGGGACGTCCTGGGTCGTGCTCTGGCTCGTCTCGATCCGGCCCCGCGACCTCCGCGCGCCCTCGGCGGTAAACAGTCCGAAGTCCGAGGAGCCCGAGGCGGGTGATGCGAGGGGCTTCCTGACGCACGTCTTCTCGGCCCGGTTCCTGGCCCTGGCGATCATGGTCGTCTGCATCAACCTGAACTGGCACCTGTTCCGCGTCTGGCTGCCGAAGTTCCTCCGCGAGGCCCGAGGCTACGGCCGGGACGAGATGCTGAACTTCACGACGTTCTATTACATGGCCGCCGACATCGGGGGGATCGCCGCGGGCTTCCTCTCGGGCTGGCTGGCGCGTCGGGGCCTGTCGGTCTTCTCGTCCCGGATGTGGGTCTTCGCCGGCTGTTGCGCCCTGACGACCCTGACCACGGCGGCGGCGTTCCTGCCGAGGGGGCCGCTCCTGCTCGGCGCCCTGCTCCTGGTCGCCTTCGGCGGGCTCGGCTCGTATGCCGCGTACTACTCGCTGACCCAGGACCTCTCGCACAAGCATCAGGGGAAGATCAGCGGGGCCCTGGCCACGATCACCTGGCTGGTGACGGCCGCGTTCCACCCGCTCTTCGGCGACTATCTCGACAAGACCAAGCGGTATGACCTCGTCGTCGGCGTGATGGGCTGGATGCCGATGATCGCGCTGGTCGCCGTGCTCCTGCTCTGGCCTCGGGGCCGAGCGCGATCGTCGCGAATCACGGAAGACGGGCTGGCTGCGCCGGCCGACCTGGAATAGAGGGATCATCATGAAGCGTCCGATCTCCCGACGAACGTTCCTCGAATCGGCGAGCACCACCATGATCGCGGCCGGCCTGGCGTCTTACCACTCGACGGCGTCCGGGGCGGAGCCATCGCCCTACTCCGACGAGATCGTCGACACCCACCTCCACCTCTGGGACCTGAGCGTCCTCCGGCTCCCCTGGGTCGCCTCGGCGACGGGCAAGGCCAGGGCGGTGCTGGCGCACGACCATCTCCTGTCCGACTACGCTCGGGCGACCGAGGGCCTGAAGGTCACGAGGGCCGTCTACATGGAGGTCGACGTGGCCGAGGAGGACGAGGTCAAGGAGGCCGAGTACGTCACCCGGATCTGCGCCGAGGGGCGCTCGCCGATGCAGGCCGCCGTGATCTCCGGCCGGCCGGCGTCCGACGATTTCGCGAAGTACCTCGACCGGTTCAAGGGCAATCCCTATATCAAGGGGCTCCGCCAGGTGCTCCACACCCCGGCGACCGACCCGAAGCTCTGCCTGGAAGACTCGTTCGTCCGGGGAATCAGGCTGCTCGGCGAGCGCGGACTGAGCTTCGACCTCTGCCTCCGGAACGACCAGCTCGAATACGGTGCCGAGCTGATCGATCGCTGTCCCGACACCCGGTTCATCCTCGACCACTGCGGCAACCCCCACGCAGGGTCGAACGACCTGGAAGGCTGGCGGAAGGGCCTTGAGAAGATCGCCCGCGCGAAGAACTCCCGCGTGATGTGCAAGGTCTCGGGGATCTACGGCAACGTCACCGCCGAGGATTGGCCCGCCGCACGGCTGAAGCCGATCGTCCGAATCGTGATCGACTCGTTTGGCTGGGACCGCGTGATGTTCGCGGGCGACTGGCCGGTCGTCAACCTCGGCGCCTCGTTCAAGCTGTGGGTCGAGACTCTCCGGGCCATCGTCGCCGACGATCCGGCCGACGCCCAGGCGAAGCTGTTCCGCGACAACGCCATCAAGCTCTACGGCCTTTCGTAAATCGCTTGTAGGGTGGGTGAGCGGAAGCGAAACCCACCGGGGATGTCCACGCCGAAGCTGGTGGGTTTCGATTCCGCTCACCCACCCTACAAGAACGAGCCGCGGCTTGAGGATACTTTGATGAAGCGACGAGCCCTCGCCTGCCTGGCCGCCCTGGTGATCGCCTCGTTCGCGAAGGGCGACGACTTCCCGCCGGTCATCGACACCGAGGCGAACCCGACCCCGCCCATGCCGGCCGAGAAGGCCGCGGCGTCGTTCCGCGTGCCCGAAGGGTTCCATGTCTCGGTCTTCGCCGCCGAGCCGGACGTCCGCAACCCGATCGCGATGGCCTGGGATGCGCGGGGCCGGCTCTGGGTCGCCGAGAACTACACGTACGCCGAGCGGCCCAGGCGGTTCGACCTCCGGCATCGCGACCGCGTCGTGATCTTCGAGGATTCCGACGGCGACGGCCGGCACGACCGGCGATCGGTCTTCACCGACGACGTCCAGGTCCTGACCAGCGTGGAGGTCGGGCTCGGGGGCGCCTGGCTGCTCTGCCCGCCCCAGCTCCTCTTCGTCCCCGACCGCGACGGCGACGACCGGCCCGACTCCGCGCCCGAGGTCGTGCTCGACGGCTTCGACGTCCCGGCCGAGAATTACCACAACTTCGCCAACGGCCTCCGCAGGGGGCCGGACGGCTGGCTCTACGGCCGGTGCGGGGCCTCCTCGCCCGGCAAGATCGGCGTCCCCGGGACGCCCGAGGCCGGCCGGGTCCCGCTCGCCGGCGGCCTCTGGCGGCTCGACCCGAAGTCGAAACGGTTCGAGAACATCGCCTCCGGCACGACCAACCCCTGGGGCCACGACTGGGACGCGCTCGGCGAGGCGTTCTTCATCAACACCGTCAACGGCCACCTCTGGCACGCGATCGCCGGGATGCATCTCGCCCGCCCGCACACCCTCGACCCCAACCCCCGGGTCTACGAGACGATCGACCAGCACGCCGACCACTTCCACTGGGACACGGCGAAGGACTGGAGCGACTCCCGGAACGTCACGGGCGAGCACGACCGCCGGGGTGGCGGCCACGCCCACAGCGGGATGATGATCTATCAGGGGGACAACTGGCCGGCCGGGGACCGAGGCAAGCTGTTCACCCTGAACCTCCACGGCCGGCGGGCCAACGTCGAGCGCCTGGAGCGGTCCGGGAGCGGCTTCGTCGGCAAGCACGAGCCCGACCGATTCTTCGCGGGCGACCCCAATTTCCGGGGCATCGACCTCGGCTCGGGCCCCGACGGCGGCGTCTTCGTGCTCGACTGGAACGACTCGGGAGAGTGCCACGAGAACACCGGCGTCATGCGGACCTCCGGCAGGGTCTTTAAGTTCTCCCGAGGGGAGCCGAAGAAGCCCGAGATCGGCGATCTTGGCAAGCTCGACGTCAAGGCGCTGGTCGCCCTCCATCGCCATCCGAACGGGTGGTACGTTCGGATGGCCCGTCGGCAACTCATCGACCGGTCGGCCCGGGGCGACAGGATCGAAGGCGCGGGCGACGGCCTGCGGGCGATCATGGTCCGGGAATCCGACCCCGCCTTGAAGCTCCGAGCCCTCTGGACCCTGTACGCCCTCGGCCTGACCGACGAGGCGACCTTGCGGGGGCTCCTCCGCCACGACCACGAGGCCGTCCGAGCCTGGGCCATCCGGCTGCTGACCGACCGGATGCCTCTCGACACCGTGGCGAGCCGTCGGCCCGGTCCGGACGTCCCGCTCTCGGCGGACCTCCTGGACGAGTTCGCCCGGATGGCCCGCGACGACCGCTCGGGGCTGGTCCGGCTGGTGCTCGCCTCGACCCTCCAACGGCTCCCGGTCTCGCAACGGCCGGCGCTCGCCGCGCCGCTCCTGGCCCACAAGGACGACGCGGGCGACCACAACCTGCCGCTCCTGATCTGGTACGGTCTGATCCCCGTCGCCGACGCCGACCCGTCGACCCTCGCCCGGCTCGGCTCGGACTGCGATCTGCCCACGACCCGCCGGCTCATCGCCCGGCGGCTGGCCGAGGACATCGAACGCAATCCCGCCCCGCTCGACGACCTCCTGTCCCGGGTCTCGGCCGGGCAAGATCGCGGACGTCAGGCCGACGTTCTCCGAGGGTTGGCCGAGGGGCTGGTCGGCTGGCGGAAGGCCCCCAGGCCGACCTCCTGGGACGCTTTCGCCGCGAAACTGGGAGAATCCGACGAGAGTTCAATTCGGGAACGGCTCGGGGACCTGAACGTCGTCTTCGGCGACGGCCGATCGCTGGACGGACTGAGGAAGCTGGCCCTCGACGACAAGGCGGACCTGGGCTCGCGGAAGGCGGCGCTGGCGTCGCTCATCAAGGCCCGGCCGGACGACCTCCGGCCCATCTGCGAGAAGCTGCTCCGCGTCCGGTTCCTGAACGCGGTCGCGGTCGGAGGGCTGACCTTGTTCGACGACCCGGCCATCGGCCGGACCCTGGCGACGAGATACCGGTCGTTCCACCCGTCGGAACGGCCGGCGGTGATCGACGCCCTCGTCTCGCGGGCCGCGTTCGCGCGGGCCCTGCTCGACCAGATGGCCGCCGGCTCGATCCCGAGTGCCGACCTCTCGGCATTCCAGGCCCGCCAGGTCCGGAGCCTGGGCGACCCGTCGCTCCAGAAGCAACTCGCCGAGACCTGGGGAGAGCTACGCGACTCGCCCGCCGACAAGAAAGCGGCGATCGCCCGCCTCAAGGGCCAGCTCACGCCCGAGGCACTCGCCCCGGCCGACAGGGGCAACGGGCGGGTCCTGTTCAACAAGCTCTGCGCCTCGTGCCATGCCCTCTACGGCCACGGCGGGGCGATCGGGCCGGACCTGACCGGCTCGGGGCGCGACAACCTCGATTACCTCCTGGAGAACGTCGTCGATCCCAGCGCCACGGTCAACGCCGACTTCCGGATGGCGGTCGTCTCGATGCTCGACGGCCGAGTCCTCAACGGCCTGGTCCGGGCCAGGACCGACCGGACGATCACCCTCCAGTCGCAGAACGAGGCCGTCGTCCTCGAACGCAAGGAGATCGAGCGCATCGACCCCTCGCCCCTCTCGCTCATGCCGGAAGGTCAGCTCGACCCACTCTCCCCCGACGATGTCCGCGACCTCTTCGCCTACCTCATGCACCGGACGCAGGTGCCCCTGCCTTCGGGGGCTCGTTGAGCGGGTAGCGGGTAGCAAAGATAAACACAGCTCTCGGAGCTTACTCTGCTCCTCTTCTCTACCCGCTACCCGCTACCCGCTACCCGCTACCCGGAGCTACCACCGCCTCGTCCGCTCACGCTGCTCGCGGCGGAGGTTCCGCAGGTACTGGTCGTTGAAGATGCCGAAGAGGTCGTCCTTCTCGCCAGGGCGGGTGAGGTCCTGGCGGGACTTGACGACGGCGATGTAGCCGACGCACATCTCGTCGGTCGAGCCGTGGCCCCACTTCACGACCTTGGGCGGGCTGTGGGGGTTTCTCGGGTGGGCCGAGTTGTCGAAGCGGGCGACGACCTTGACCATCGTTCCTTTGGGCAGCGGGACCGGCTTCTCGAAGGTGTAGGTCCCCTGCCAGCCCGGGTCCCAGTCGCGGACCTCGATCAGGTCGACGATCTTGCCGCCGGGGAGCGTGGCCGTCATCCGCATCTCGCGGCCGAGCTGGTGCATGTGCGGGGAGACGGCGAGGGCCTCGACGTCGACGGGGACCATCCAGCTCGCCTTGACGGTCGTGTCGGGCTCGCCCGGCTCGAGCCGGATGTCGCAGCTCATGACCCCCTTCCACTGGAGCGTCCGGCGGACCGGCTTGCGCGAGAAGTGGAGGCCGATCCTCGTCCGGTCGACCTCGGGCTTGCCGTCGGGGTGGTAGTGGACCTGGAGGATGACGTCGGCCCGCCTCGGGAGCGACCGGCCGACCCCTTCGGGCAGGTGGCCCGGCTCGTTCCCCGGCGCCCAGCCGCCGAGGTCGCCGACGATCTCGACCCCCGCGCCCGAGTACGACGTGTAGCCCGGCCCCGGCTCGGCCTGGTCGCGCCTCCGACCCTGGCCGGCGACCTCCACGAACGCCATCAGGTGATGGACGACCCGCCGGTTCCCCGGCCGGTACTCGACGGCCGAGACGTAGACATCGTCCGGCAGGTCGGTCGGGATCACGAAGCACCGGTAGAGGTCGGGCCCCGAGGCCGGGATGGTGAAGTCCTCCGAGGGTTCGAGGACCAGGTCCGGGTTGCCGAGCTTCCAGCCGTCGCCGGCCCGGACGTCGGGCGACGGATCGGGGCCGGCCCCTCGGGGGGCGCCGGCGTCGGCCCAGGCCCGGATCAATGCGATCTCGTCGCGGCCGAGCGAGCGGTCGTGCTTCAATTTCGGCCCGAAGCCCGGTGCCGGCTTCCAGGGGGGCATGCTCCGCTCCTCGACCACCGAGGCGATGTCCGCCGCCCGCTTCCGGGCCTGCTCGAAGTTGTCGAGCGTGAAGGGGGCGACCTGCCCGGCCCGATGGCACTCGCCGCACCTCGCCCGGAGGATCGGCGCCACGTCTCGCGTGTAGGTCGGCGGCCCCGCGCCGGGCGCGTTCCCGGCCGACGACCAGGCGATCCCGACCAGCAGGCCAAGTGTCCGAACGGCCCGCGCCGATGCGTTCTGCATTTCGCCGTCTTTCGGAGATGGGATCGAGTCCGATGAGACGACCGCTGGCGCCGCATCGGAGTTGCGGGCGAATCGAGGGCATCTTATCAAACGGGTCGAGATCGTGGCCGGCCGAAGGGTTCCCGCTCGTCTCCGACTCCGCCCGATCGGGGGACGGCCGAATTCGCGAGGCACGGGATCGACGGGAGGGCGAAATGAGTCTTATCCCATCACATTAGCAGAAATGCAACGTCCCGCACAAGTGGCGTCGGGGGCTCGTCAGGGTCATCAAAGTTCGATCGTCGAGGCGAGATCGGGGAACGGCTCCGGAGCGCGGCGGAGGTGCCTGTCCCCGTCCTCGCCGGACGTGCCGGGAAATGGGGACGGGCACGCGGACGAGTACGGCCGGAGCCAGTCCCCATTTCCCTGGCCCGAGCGACCTTTGAATGACCCTGGGGGGCTCGTCCGTGCCAGCCGACACGGATCACTGTTGAATCTCTCTCGAATGATGCCGGCACCATCGTTGCCGCCCGCCGACAGCCGGGTATCGAGAAGGATGGAAATCGGCCGAATTTTTCCGGGCCGGATCGGGGCCGGTGCTCGCCTATTCCATTGTCAGGAGGCCGAGAACCGAGGCCCGGCGAAAGCTCTCGCCGGGTCGCCAACGCCGCTCGCAAACGCCCGCACTCCCGATGGTCCTTATCTTGTCGGCCGAGATCGGCCCGACGATGATCCGGGAAGTGCCGCGAACGGCCCTGCCGCCCGCCCCAAGGGACGGGCGAGTTTCGACGATCCACCCCCGACTCGCACCGGTCCGACGCCTCCTCCGTCGGCCTCCGGTCCGTCTCGAACCCGTGCGCCGGGCCCGATCGCCCGTCTCGTCCTCGCGACGGGCCGGCCGGGGAACCGGCTTCGACGTCCCACACCCCCCGAGAGGAGTGCCCACCATGCCCCATCCCGGCATCGCCGTCCTGACCGGAACCGCGGCCGATGGCCCGGCCAATCCCGCCGGAACCTCGACCGACGAGTCGATCATCGGGCGGATCGAGGAATGGGTCGTGAGCACGCTCGACGGCCGGGGCAGGCCGACGGGCGAGGCGGATTGGATCCAATCCCTGGAGGGTCTCACCCTGGCCAAGCGGCCGGCGAAGAAGGCCCGAGAAGAGTCGTCGGTCCCCAACGCCCCGGGCTGGGCCCGATTCCGGCTCTCGCGGCGGCGGGGGATCGCCGTGGTCACGCTGACCGACCAGGCGCTCATCAAGGAGGAAGACCTCTTCGAGCTGACCGGCGACCTGCTCTCGCTGGTCGAGGCGGGGCATCGGCGGATCGTCCTCGACTTCGCGGCGGTCGAGCGGCTGTCGAGCTGGGCCGCGAGCATGCTGTCCGACGCGGTCCGGCGGTGCGGCGAGGCCGAGGGGGGCGCGGTGAAGTTCTCGGGGCTGGGCCCGGACGTCGCCGCGATCTTCGCCATGACCGGCCTCGACCCGAGGGTCGCGGTCTATCCCGGCACCGCATCGGCGATCGACGGCGTCTGGCCCGACCTGCCCGAACTCCGCCCGCTCCCCGTCTCCATCCTGGCGGCCCTGATGCGGGCCGAGGACCTTCGGTCCCCCCGGTCCTCCGGCGATCGCTCGCCGGGCGGCCGTCCCTCCCTTCGCGGCCCCGGCGTGTCGGGGTGGTCTGTCGAGGATCATCGCGCCATGAATCGTGCTCGGCTCATCGTGCAGGACGGCCCCATGATGGGGAGGCCGGTCTCGATCCGGGGGCCGAGGTTCACCATCGGGCGGGGCCCCGAGTGCCAGCTCCGGCTGGGCTCGGCGACGGTCAGCCGGGCGCACGCGACGATCGAGCGGCGGGGCGGCCGGCTGTTCCTCCGCGACCTGGCCAGCACCAACGGGACCATCCTCAACGGCAAGCCGCTCCGGGACCGCGAGGCCGAGGTCCGCGACGGCGACCGCGTCCGGGTCGGGCCGCTGAGCTTCACCCTCTCGGTGGTCGCCGAGCCCGGGCGGTTCTCGCGGTTCGACGCCCCGTTTCCGGCCGGCGAGTCGGGCGGATACGGCGTCGAGGACGAGGCCGGGGCGACCGAGGAATTCCTCAACGTGGCCGGCGCGGGGGAGGAAGACGGGCTGAAGTACGAGGTCGTCGAGGGGACGCTCGTCGTCACGCCGCTGGCGTCCGACCTGGACGGGGACGCCGACGTCGACGGCTTCCGCGACGCCCTGCTCTCGCTGTTCGCCCGGCGGTTGCCGAGGCGGGTGGTCGTCAACCTCGCCCACGTCGGCCACCTGTCGGGCCGGGCGATCGGCGTCCTGGTCGCCCACCACCTGCGGCTCGACCGGACCGGCGGGGCGCTCCGGATCTGCCTGGCCAACCCGAGGGTCGCCGTCCTCCTGGAGCAGGTCCGGCTCGGGATGCTGATCGACTATCATCCGACCGTCGACGACGCCGTCATCGCGGCCTGGCCTGAGCCCGCCGGCGCGACCCGGCGGAATTGAGGCCCGATCAGGCGTCGGGCCCGGGGGCCGAGACTTTCCCCGCCGCGATCAGCCGGGCGAGGCACTCGCAGCAGAGCAGGTAGACGAAGCCGTTGATCGGGTAGCGATACCGATACGAGACGTGGGTGACGACGTAAGGCAAGCACGGCGCGACGAGCATCGCCAGGAAGACCATCCGGTAGGGGTGCCCCGTCGCGAACAGCCGGGCCAGGCCCGCGAACGCCAGCAGCGTGGCGGTCCCGATCGCGAGGGCCTGGGCCCAGGCCGGCAGGAGCGGCATGGGCCCGATCATCCCCGGGCCGGGCCTCGGGAACCAGAACTGGGCGAGACGAAAGGCCGAGAGCCGGGCGAAGTCCGACGGGTGGGCCGCGATCCAGGCTTTCGCCTCGGCGAGCTTCGCCTTGTTGTAGGGCACCTCGCCCATCGCCCTGAGCCGGGCCAACTCGGCGCCGGTGCTCAGGGGGTGGGTCGCGCCCCCCGGGCCGAATGTCATCCCGTCGGATCGCGGGTTGTTGCCCACCGCCAGCTCGATCCCGACGTTGTCGCGGAGCGGGACGAAGGCCGAGAACTGGCGATAGTTCCGATAGACCCAGGGCGCGACCGTCAGGCCGCAGGCGACCAGGATGATCGCCCCCGCCCGGATGATCTGCCCCGTCCTGGCCCGGGGGTCGATCGCCTGCCCGGCCAGCCCCGCCAGCCCCGCCAGGAGGACCACCGGGCTGAGCAGGCCGCCGGCGCCGAACGAGACGCCGGCCAGGGCCGCGAGCCGGTCGTCGGCCCAGGCGCGGTCCTGGAGCGCCATGAGCATCCAGGCGAGCCCGACGAGGGCCGGCGGCAGGAAGGCCGTCTCCCAGTCGCCCCGGATCTCCAGCCAGAGGCCGGTCGGCGAGCACGCGACCATCAGCCCGGCCGCCAGGCCGACGCCCGGCCTCAGCCCCGCCCGGCGGGCGAACGCCGGCAGGAGCGCCGCGAACAGCGAGGTCGCCAGGATCGAGCCGAGCCCGGACGCGAATCGGAACCGCCCGACGTCCAGCCCCGCCAGCCGGTCGAGCGCGGCGAGGTAGAACGCATAGGCCGGCGCGACGTGAGCCGACGGGCCGCTCCCCTCGCCGAAGGCGTCGGCCATCCGCCCCTCGCGGGCGATCCGGTCGGCGGAAGCCTCCATCTCGTACATCCGGCCGTAGGAGCCATCGGCCTCGGATCGATAGGGCCGGGCGTGGAGGAAGTAGCCGAACCGGGTCGCGAACACCAGGAAGAAGAGGAAGAGGGCTCCGCGGAGCTTCATCATGACCATCCCCGCCACCCTCAGCCCGTCCGCCCCCGGCATCCGGAAGTCGATCGAATCGACGATCCTAACCGCCCGCTCCGGCGTTCTCAACGGCGGCCGGCCCCGATCCGCGAGATGTCCGGGTCGCGGCGTCCCGTAGCTTGCGGGCCGGCCCGCGCGCGGTGATCTCGATCGGGGTCGCGCCGGCGGCCCGGGGACGCCGTTCGACGACCATCCATCGCGCGGGTGACATGCCATTCTTCCACTTCCGCGAGCCGGTCAGCGCCTGGACCCATTTCGCGGCGCTGCTGGTCTTCCTGCCCGGCCTGCTGGTCCTGCTCCGGGGCGGCGGCAGCCTGGGCAAGCGGATCAGCCTGCTGGTCTACGGCCTGAGCCTGGTCCTCTGCTACTCGGCCAGCACGCTCTATCACGGCGTCCGGCTCGACGGGGACCGCCTGGGCTTCTTCGTCCGGCTCGACAGCGTCGGGATCTTCGGGCTGATCGCCGGCACCTATACCCCGCTGGCCTGGAACCTGATGAGGGGCCGGTGGCGGGCCGGCACCCTGGCGCTGGTCTGGGGCACGGCGCTGTCGGCGATCGCCCTGATCGCCTCGGGGCGGGGCTTCCCGCCGGTGCTCGGGACCACGATCTACCTGGCGATGGGCTGGGGCTTCGTCGTCTGCTACGCCCGGATCTCGCGGCTGGTCTCGCATCGGGCCATGATCCCGGTCGTCCTCGGCGGCGTCTCCTACAGCGTGGGGGCCGTCTTCAACATCCTGCACTGGCCGGCGCTCTGGCCGGGGTCGTTCGGCACGCACGACCTGTTCCACCTCTTCGTCATCGCCGGGAGCCTGGCCCACTACTGGTTCATCCTCCGCGTCGTCGTCCCGTTCGAGGACGGCGCGACGCCGGCCCCTTCCTATCCGGTTGAGGAGCCCGCCACGTCGGGGCGCTGAACGCTTGCGGCCGTCAGTCGCCGAGGAAGCCCTTGTAGTCGAACGTCTCCAGGTACTGGAACGTCGCCGAGCGGATCTCGGCCCGCTCGGCGTCGGACAGCTCGCGGGCGGTGGCCAGGTTCTGGTCGGGGGTCGGCTTGCGGATCGTGCCCCACGGGTAGATCTCGTCGCGGGTCAGGCCGTTCCAGCTCGGGGTCCTGAGCGAGTCGGCGGCCTCCAGGCCGAGCGCCTCGCAGACCGGGCCGAGGGCGCCGAGCGGGTCGCGCATCACGTCCTCGATCCGGACGATGTGCAGGCGGTCGGGGAACTTCTCCTTGAAGAGCAGGGCGTGGTACTGGTTGATCGTCCAGCCCAGCATGTAGCGGCGGAGCGAGAGCGGCACCGGCCGCTTCTTGGTGTCGGCGTAGGCCGACCAGGGGTTCCGGACGACGTGCAGGAAGTGGGCCCGGGGCATCTCGGACAGGATCTTGTCGGCGTCGACGACCAGGATCGGGCTGTAGCCGACGTAGTAGGACTCGCGGCCGGACCGCCTGTAGTCCTTCCACGCCTCGAAGGTCGCCCGGAAGAAGGCCGCGACGTTGGCGGGGCGCGACCGGCCCGACCCGGCGACGAGCCCCTCGTAGATCCGGCACCGCTCGTCGTCGGAGAAGTCGAACGGGGCGTCGCGGAACTTGCTCACGAACGGCGTCCGGGCTCGGACCTTCCCCTCCTCGTCGATGATCGCCTTGTAGTCCTCGTGAGGGGTCGCGTCGAGGGCGAAGACCGGCCAGCGATACTTGACCGGGAACATCGACGAGAGGTCGTCGTTGACCAGCCGGGTGCCGAGCTGCGACTCGAACGGGTAGACGAACAGGCCGGGGTGGCCGTCGAGGAACCGGTGGGTCGTGTTGCCGCCGTTCTCGTACATCGCGCCCAGCATCAGCAGCGGGAAGTCCCGGCTCATCGATCCAGCTCCGTCTCGAAGGAATAGAAGAGGTCGCCGGTCCGCCCCGGCCGGGGCCGCGAGGCGAGCCAGGGGAAGCCGCCCGACACGTCGCTCGGCAGCCAGTCGATCGCGAAGATCTGGTTCCCGAACGGCCAGGTCAGGCTCGCCCGGATCGCCCCGGTTTTCAGCTCGACCGCGTGGAGCCCGCAATGGCTCGCCTCCACGTCGAGCCCCGGGGCATAGGCCCGGTAGCGGGGGATGACCCGCGACGTGCCGACGATCGCCAGGTCGCCGAGGATGCACAGGCCCCGGGTCCAGCCGGGCAGGCTGGCGACCGGCTCGAACCGGCCGTCGAGGGCGACGCCGAGCTGGCCGTAGCCGCTGTTGTCGACCCAGACCGTGCCCCGGTCGAGCCGGGCCGAGTGCGGCCGGGTCAGGCCGGTGGCCATCGGCTCGCGGGTGGCGCCCGAGAAGATCACGCCCTGCCCGTCGACCGGGTAGTTCAGGTGGCCGGGCCGACGGCCGGTCATCCGGGCCGACGAGGCGGAGAAGTACGAGCCATCCAGGTCGGCGCCGGCGGCGATCGAGTTGAGCTGGATGTGGTTCCGGCCGAACATCGGCGGGCCATCGGCCTCGATGCACCGGGGCCACCAGGCCCGCTCGACCCGGCCGTCGTCGAGGAGGCGGACGACCGCGTTCTCGCCGACCGCGTTCGCGTGGAGGGCTCCGCCGATCAGGGCGAGGTCGTGGATGTAGAGGCATCCCGGGTAGAACCGCGAGCGGACCGGGACCAGCTCGCGGGAGGTCTCCGGGCCCGGCCGATCGAGGCGGTCGAGCGTCCCGGCGACCGGCATCAGGTCGAAGACCTGGTTGGGGTTCCTCGTGGAGGCGACGTGGACGACGCGCCGATCGCGGTCGACCGCCAGGCCCGAGGGGTGGGGCAGCGACAGGTACGACACGCGCGAGCCCGCCGGCCCGCCCCGGAGGGCCAGGACCAGATGCTCGTGCTCGCGGGTGACGAGGAGGGTGATCCGCAGCTCGTCGAGGATGTCCCACCAGGGCCCTCGGGCCCTGTGCTCGAACGAGCGGGGGTCGGCCTCGCCCGCGCCGGCCCACTGGGCGGCGAGCTGGGCGGGGTCGCGGAACCGGCGGTGCTGCTCCTGGTGGAGTTCGGCCGGGCCGTCCGGCGCGGGTGCCCGGCTCATGGTCGGCCCTCCCGCCACATCCGGAAGGCGCCGAGGTAGAGCTTCCGGGCCGAGGACAGCCGGGTGGTCGACTCGCCCCCATGCCGGGGACCGGCGACGATGGGGACCTCCTCGACGGGATAGCCCTCCCGCCGGCAGGTGACCAGGAACTCCAGGTCGATCAGGTCGTCGTCGCGGGTCAGGGCGAGCAGGCGGTCGAACCTCCGGGGGAAGAGCTTGGGCGTCCCGTTGACGTCGAGGCAGGGGATGTCGTGGAGCAGTCGGCATTCCCGATTGTAGAGCGCCGAGCCGAGTTTCCGCAGCCCCGACCGGCCGAGCCGGGTGGCCTTCACGGCCGAGCGGGGATTCAGGAGCGACTGGAGGACGCAGGCGGCGAGCTGGGCCGGGGTGGTCCTCGCCGAGTTGGTATAGCCGATGACGTCCCCTCGGGCCTCGCGGAGCCCGAGCCGGACGCCGAGCCCCCAGCCGCCGGCCGGGCTGTCGACCGCCCTGATCCGGGGGTCGCGCGCGGCGAGGTCTCGGCAGATCGCCGGCGAATCGTCGCGGCAGCCGTTGCTGGCCAGGATCAGCTCGTACGGGCAGGCGATCCGGCCGAGCGCGGCCTGGTGGCCGGCGACGATCGCCGCGATGTGGTCGGCCTGGTTGTAGACCGGCAGGACGATCGAGACGAGGTCGGCGATGATCTCTCAGGTCTCCTTGGCGACCGGGTGTTCCGCCGCGCGTCGGACCTCGCCCTCGCCGATGAAGGCCCGGCGGATGAAGTGGGGTCGGCGCTTGACCTCCTCGAAGATCCGGCCGACGTACTCGCCGATCAGGCCCACGGCGAAGGCGTTGAGCGCCCCGAAGAACAGCACGAACAGCAGGACCGTGGTGATGCCCGACGCCGACCGCCCGGGGTACAGGAGCCGCACGGCCACCTGCGCCACCGCCAGGAGCAGGCCGAGCCCGAGCAGCCCCGTCCCGACCAGGCTGAGGATCGTCAGGGGGACGTTGCTGAACGACAGGATGCCGTCCTTGGCCCGCGCGAACCGGCCGAGCAGCCGCTCGCGGGGACGGGGGCCCGCGCGATACGGCACGCCCACCTGCTTGAACCCGGCGAACGCCCGGAGCCCCCGGAGGAAGAGGTCGCGCTCGGGGAACCGGAGCATCGATCGCGCGACCCGCCGGTCGAGCAGGCAGAAGTCCCCCGCGCCGGCCGGGATGCGGATGGTCGAGAATCGGTTGAAGATCCGGTAGAACGCGGCGCTGGCGGCCTTTGCGAACGGCCCGGCCTCGGGCTCGTCCCGGAGGCCATAGACCACGTCGAACCCCTCGCGCCAGCGGGCCACGAACGCCTCGATCAGCTCGGGCGGGTCTTCCAGGCTCCCGGAAATCAGGACGCAGGCGTTCTTCGAGGCCGCCTCCATCCCGCTCCGGAACGACGCCTGCGGCCCGAACCGCCGGGAATGGCCGATCCCGGTCACGCGGCGGTCGTCCCTCGACAGGACGCGGATGACCTCCTCGGTGTCGTCGCCGCCGCCGTCGTCGACGAAGATGACCTCGAAGTCGACGTTCAGCCGGGCGAAGGTCGCCTTGAGCCGGTCGTAGAGGGCGGGAATCCGGGGAGCGTCGTCGGAGCAGGCCACGACCGCGCTCACGCTGTAGACCGTGTCGAGCCCGAACTTCTTGGAGACCTGCCGATACCTTGCGGCGTCGGGCAGGGACCGATACCAGGCGACCGTCCGGGCCAGCCCCTCCTCGAAGGATCG
>JAJYDH010000579.1 GCA_021777685.1 Planctomycetota bacterium
CCAAGGTCGTCCTGCCCGAGCGGGACGCCGCCGAGGTCCGCCGCCGGGCCGACGCCTTCGCGGCCGAGACCAACGCCCGGGGCGACCTGGCCCACGCCTTCGCCCGGGCCGCGGCGATCAACTCGGTCCAGATGGAACGGGCCGCCGACCAGCAGACCGCCGCGCTGACCCGGCGGATTCGCCAGGTCGAGGCCGAATTCGTCGCGCCGGAGGGGGCCTCGCCCGAGGAGGCGGCGAAGCTCAAGGATGAAGAGGTCCGGATCGCCATGATCGACCCGTCGAAGGAGGCGACCCGGGTCCGCCAGTACCAGGCCGCCGCCACCCGCGCGTTCTTCCGCGCCGCCCGCGAGTTGCAGCAGATGGAACAAAAGGCCCGGGCGGAGACCGACGAGGCCGCCGAGGCCCGCGTCGACAAGCTGATGGCTTCGTTCCTGAAGCTGAACGAGGAGGGCCAGGCCATCGACGCCGACCTCGCCCGGATGGAGGCCAAGATGGGCCGGCCGATGTCGGATCGGTCGACCCGGTTCACCTATCCCCCCGCATCCGACCCGACGAACGAACTGCCCTTCGCCGTCGGCCGCCGAGGCTGAGCGGGTCAAACGTCGGATCGGTCGAAAACCAGCCCAAAGCCCGGGCCGGGGCGCCCCCGGTGCGCGTGGCCGGGATTCCATCCGGCGTTTTCCGACGAAATCTCACATCCAGAACCGCTTCGATGGCCAGCCTACTCGGCAATCGACCAATCCTCGACCTTCAGGCCCGGCACCGCGACAAGGTCGCTGTCCTTGCTCACCACGACGCAATCTCCGAGCGTCCGGGCGATCGCCGCGATCATGATGTCGATCTGCTGCATCGGGCGGCCAATCCGCCTCAACTCGGCCGCCAGTCGGCCATATTCCTCGGCAGCGTCCTCGGTGAATGGCCAGAGGACCAGGGCGCCCATCGCCGCCCGGAGCTTGCGAAGATTTCGTTCCCGGGAGGAACTGAACTCGATGCCGTAGTGCAATTCCGCGAGGACCGGAATCGTGATCCCGATCTTGTTGCCGCGAGAGGCTTCCCGTCGAGCCCTTTCGAAGACCCCGTGGCGGCGGAAGATGTAGTCTCCAGCGATCCCCGTGTCGAGCGAGAAACGGCTCATTCCCAGACCTTCCGGAGCGACTCGGCATGCTCTTCGAACCGGGACTTTTCGAGGTCCTTCCGGGCCTGCCTCGCGGCCTCCCACTCGGCTTCTTCCGCGGCCGTCATCTCCAGCGACTCGAACCGATCCATCCGGGCGAGGTGCTGGGCGATCGCCTCGGGCGTGACGGGCCAGTCCTCGTCACGAAGGCCGATGGAGGGTGCGACCGGGTCCGTCTCCAGCGGGCGAGGCTCGAACTCGACGACGCTGTGCTCAGGCAATTCTGGGGGTTCGGTCGGGCGGAACACCCCATCCTCGAACACGGCTCGGACGGTCTTCATCGAGGGCTCCTTTCGCGTCCGCTCATTATCGCCGATCGGCCTGGAGCGGAGAAGTCCCCGAGAATGAGTGACTCTCACCGATCAACCGATCGCGTTTGGTGGGCGGCGCCCACCACACAGTACTGTTTTGTACACCAGAGTGAGGTTGCCGGTACAGTGGGCAAGAGCTAAGATCGATGCAACATCGGTTTAGGGCTGGAGGTGACGACCATGAACCAGGCGAGCCGGATTCTCCGTGCAGCGATCAAAGACTGCGAGGAGATTGCCGAGCGATACCGATCGGGCGACATCCATGAGGCAATCAACAGGCTGAGCCTTGCCGCCGATCGGATCGGCGAGTCGTCGAGCAAATCTTGGTATGGGTACCAGTCAGAACTTTACCTGAGAGATTTTAGAATCCCCCGAAACGGCGAGTATTTCGATCCAACCGAGGGGGGCGGGCGTGGCGATTGGGTGAAATGTACCGAGGCGGTGGTTACCCGAGCGATCGGGGAACTGGCGCAGGAGGGCGATCTCGACCTCCTCTCAAAGTACGGCATCGCCTCCGACCAGACTTTCCGCCTCCACAAAGGCAAAATCCTCGCCATTACGGATGCTCTGATCGACACGTTTGAAGCGGCGTCCCTCAAAACTATACGGGACGAGATCGACAATCTGACGCCATGCACTAACAAGTACCAGTTAATCAAAACTCAATCACCCAATGGAATCCTTACGAGAGACTACAGGGCGATGCAGGGGGGCATTCGTGCCCCCCACCATATCGAGTATCAGGCTAGGGTTCTGAGTTTGGCGACATACGGCGTTCAGGCTCAAGCCCTGGCAGCCAAGGCCCGCCAAATTGAACTTTACCTCGAAATGAGGCAGGACATGAAGAACAAGGGCGGGGCCTCAAGTTCGATTCCGGTGGACATTCAGGAGAGCCTGAAGGCGTTCGTGGCCGAGTATCCGGAACCCCGCAAGGCCGCCTTCATCATGATGAGGTTCGCCGAGACGGACGCCCACGGCGAGATCGTCCGTGCGATCCAGGAAGCGGCCCGAGCCCACTCGATCGTCGCCATGCGGGCCGACCACAAGGAATACCACGAGGACACCTTCTCCAACATCAAGACCTACATGCACGGCTGCGGCTTCGGGATCGCCATCTTCGAGCGGATCGAACAGGACGAGTTCAACCCAAACGTGGGCCTAGAGGTCGGCTACATGATGGCCTTGAGCAAGCCTGTCCTGTTGCTGAAAGACACGACCCTAAGAACGCTCCAATCGGACCTGAACGGCAAGTTATACAAATCGTTCGACACTAGGAATCCGGGCGACAGCCTCCTGCCCGTGATCGAGAAGTGGCTGAAGGACAAGGGCCTCTCGACCGACTTGGGTTCAGGTGACACTTGAGACAACCCCATGCTCGAAATCTACTCCAAGTAGGAGTAGGGTGCGTCGAGTCCTCGAAGACGCACCAACTTGGATGTTGATATCGGTGCATTTTCGAGGACTCGACGCACCCTACATCTTCCGTTTATCACATCTCCACCACCTTCGGCCGCTCCGCGAACCAGGGGTAAATCGCCGGCAAGACCAGCGCCGTCAGCAAGGTCGAAGTGACCAGCCCTCCGATGACGACGGTGGCCAGGGGGCGCTGGATCTCGGCGCCGGGGGTGGTGGCCAGGGCCATCGGGATGAAGCCGAAGCCGGCGACGAGGGCGGTCATCAGGATCGGGCGGAGCCGGACGAGCGAGGCTTCTCTCGCGGCGTCGTGGGGGTCGACCCCTTCCAGCCTCAGGTGCTCCACGGCGCTCACCCAGACCAGGCCGTTGAGCACGGCCACGCCGAACAGGGCGATGAAGCCCACCCCCGCCGAGATCGAGAACGGCAGCCCCCGGGCGGCCAGCGCGAGGATTCCTCCGGTGGCCGCGATCGGCACGGCCAGGTAGATGAAGGCGGCCAGCCTCAGCGAGCCGAACGAGCTGTAGAGCAGCAGGAAGATCAGCAGCAGCGCGACCGGCACCACGATCATCAGCCGCCTCGTGGCCGTCTGGAGGTGCTCGAACTGGCCTCCCCAGCGGATCAGGTAGTTGGGGTCGAGCTTGACCTCCTTCGCGATCGCCGCCTGGGCCTCGGCGACGAAGCCGGCGATGTCTCGGCCCCGGACGTTCACGCCGACGACGGCCCGGCGCTGGACGTTCTCGCGCTCGACCTCGTTGGGGCCCTCCTCGAAGGCGATCTCGGCAAGGTCGCGGAGGGGGATCGGCCGACCCCTGGGGTCGGTGATCCGGATCGAGCCGATCCGCTCGGGGTCGTTCCGCCACGAGGCCGGCAGCCGGACCTGGATCGCGAACCGCTTCTGCCCTTCGAACAGGGTGCCGACCGTCGTCCCGCCCAGCGCGGCGACGGCGTCGAGGACGTCATTCGCCTTGA
>JAJYDH010000058.1 GCA_021777685.1 Planctomycetota bacterium
AAATTCCCCTAAGCACCGCTTAGGGAAGATGTCTGACAAAATCTAATATTTTACTTTCAAAACAGTCAGTTGGCTGGCTGTTGCCCGGCAAGGGGAAGTCCGTTGGCAACGAGCACCTCGGTATCCTCCCCGAATCGCGGTCAGGTAGTCAACTGACGTAGCGGCCGTACCGATCCAATCTGACACATGCACGCGAGCGACGCGGACGGACTGCTCAGGACGATGTCGCGAAGCGTAAGGATGATTCCGGGAGAAGGTCGGCCCGGGCTTGCATGCCTCCGGCATGCGGGGAGGGGGCGGGCCGGGCGGAACACCCGGCCCGCGACGACGCTAGACGAGGGGGAGGGGCTCGAAGTCAGGGTCGGCGAGTTCCGTCGCCCAGTCCTCGGCCAGCGTCGTCTCGGCCTCCTCGATCTCGATCCGAAAGGCTTCCAACGCCTCCGGGTTGATCCGGCAGTTCGCCCGCTCGGCGACGATGGTCAGGGCGTGGTAGATGCCGAGGAGGCGCTCGCCCCGGCCTTCGATGTGGTATCGGGGATCGTCGGGGATGAATGCCCCGTCGAACAGGCCGGCCTCGCATGCCTTCTTCTCGAGATGGTTCATGCGGTCGCCCAGGCGGCTGGCGGCGCATCGGATGTCGTGGAAGCGTCTCTTGGGATTGGGTGTCACATCGGTATTCCTTCTGCCTCGTGTTCCCGGCCGCGCCCATCGCGGCCGGATGGCACGGCGAACAAAGCCGCCCAGTCCGGGGCGAGAGCGCACCGGTCAAGCGAAAGGCCGAGGCTCCCCCTCGGGAAACGGCCTTGGCAGCTTGAGCCGGCCCGGCGGCGGCTTTACCCGTGACATGGCCAAGGCCGCAGGGCGGGACGGCCTCGAAAGGGCGAAGGGCCGGGGATGGCGGCCGGATCATCGAGCAAGAGCCCGGGACGACCCTTCAGAACAGCGTCCCCTGGAGTTCGCCCGAGCGTTCGCCCGGGTCGACAGCGCGAGGAGAGCGCCCCGGGGCGGAAACTAGCGGACCGGTCGGATGCGACGGGTGGTCCTCGGGGAGTCCCGAGCAGTGCAGACACCCGGTCCCGGCGGGGGTCTCGAGCGGCTCGAAACCCGGGCAGGCGGCGGCGTCGGCCCGCTCGGCGACGCGGTAGCGTTCCGCATGCATCGCCCCGGCCGGATGTCCGCTGGGCCGCTTGCAGGGCGCTCCGGGGGCGGCATGGCACTGGGGGCATGCTATCGCGTGCGGGCAGGTGCCCCGGGCCTGCGGCCCGCAATCGCACGGCGACGGGGAAGGCCGCCGTGCGGAGCGGGCGAGGGTCATCGCTGCACCCCTTGCGGCTGCAGGCCGTGCAGGTGCTCCACGGCCTTCTGGGCGTGGGCGGCGGCCTGGAAGATGGCCCGCTTGTCCTCCTTCAGGACTTCGAGCCAGTGGGCGAGGTAGCTCGCGTGGTCCTCGCGGGGCTCCGGCGTGATCCCCAGGTCGCAGCACAGGAACGCGGCCCCGATCTCGGCGACCAGTTCTTCGCGTGCGTAGCCGTCGTCGCCGAACCGCTTGCGGTCGCAGTTGCGGTCGAGCCGGGCCGGGTGCTTGGTCCAGTGGGCAAGCTCGTGGGCGAGGGTGGCGCAATAGGCTTCGGCGTCGCGGAACGACTCGAAGGGCGGCATCTGGACGTGGTCGGTCCCCCCGGCGTAGTAGGCCTGGTTCCCGCCGTGGCGGATGTCGGCGCCGGTGTTGGCGAAGAAGAGGTCGGCCGCGTCGATCCGCTGCACGGGGTCGAGCCGGGGCGCGGCGGGCTCGTAGAACCGGTCGGGGAGGCCCTCGATCTGCTCGACGTTGAAGACGGTGTAGCCCTTCATGAAGTAGACGTCGCGCTCGGCCTCCTCGCCGTCCTCGCCGGTCTCGGTCCGGGTGAGGTGGTTGGCGTAGACGACCAGGGAGCCCTTCGCCCCCTTCCTGACGCCTGCCTTCATCTCCTTCGCCTGGTTGAAGGTCATCCAGATGGGCGAGGCGAAGCCCTGGGCCTCGGCCGCCATCCAGAGCATCAGGACGTTGACGCCCTTGTAGGGCTCGCCGTTGTGCCGCAGGGGGCGGTTGATCTTACCCGCCATGTGCTCGGCGTTCCAGGGCTTGAGCCAGGGCCTGACGCCCTTCTCAAGCTCGGTGATGATGGCGTCGGTGACGCGGGTGTAAACGTCGTCTCGTGCGGTCTGCATGGGTCTCTCCCTCGTTTGAACTGTCCGGATGAATGCGCGCGGCATTCAACCGGGACGAAGGCGAGACTTGAATCGGGGGGAGGGAGGTCAGGGACGGCGAGGCGGGGGGCACCGGCCTGCACAAGCGCAGCGCGGAAGGCCGGGCGGAGGCCGCACGAGCCGCCGTCAGGGCATCCTTGACCGCACCGGGGGACCGCCCCCGGCTTTCCCGCCAGCGGGCGCGAGGGCGGCGCAGCCGGTCCCCGAGGGGACGGGAGCGAGAGCGGACCCCGGGAGTACGCGGCCGGCGCCAGCCGGGGCGGCCAACGATGCCGGAGGGGTCAGAAATTCGCTCCCACTCTAGGATTGGGAGGGGCTGGACTTCACGACCGACGACATGGCCACGCGGAATACAAATACCTTTATTCTTCGGGCGCTTGTGGTAACACTGCGAGCGAGAGACTTCTGCCGTCTTCAAGAAACACGAAAGCGGAACAACATGGCATTGATAACCTGCAAGGACTGCAAGAAGAAATTCAGCACCGACGCCAAACGCTGCCCACACTGCGGTGCGAACAAGCCGGCGGGCAAAGGTTGCCTCGTCTTCGTCGTGATCATGATCGCACTTGGGGTCTTGGGCGGAGCGCAAGACGGCAAGCCGACAACCCAGAGCAGCGGGTGCAAGGCGAACTGGAAGTCCTGCCGCGACAATGAAGACATGGCGAATCACTACGGAGGTTGGAGCAGGATAACCGTCGCGTGCAAGATGGCGGCGGAACGTTCGGCGAGATACGGGACCCCCGAATTCCCGTGGCTTCCGTTCGGCTCGTTCCGCAAGGGAAGGGACTATGTGGACACGGGGATCGTGCACGTCTACGAGAAGGAAGCGAGGTTTCAGAACGGGTTCGGGGCCATGGTGCATTCCAGCGTAACCTGCACCTACGACCTGAATGCGGACAAGGTGTTAGACATTCAGATCATGCCGAATTGATCACGCCGCCGCTTCCCGCCGAGCCTCCGCCCGCATCACCGTCACAGGAGAGCCGTTCCATGCCCCGCGACATCGACGTGGAGTGCTTCCTGGAAGCCGTCGGGAATTATCTGAGCGCCAGGGAGGATGGCGACAGGGATGGGATGACCCGGGCCGTTGCCGAGGCCGAGAGGTGGCTCGCCGAGGACTGGCCGATCGCTCGCATCCGCGAAACAGTCCAGCCCGCCGTTGAAGCGTGGCTCCGCGACAATGGCGGTCGTTGGGATGCGTCGCACGCGCAGCTCGTGGAACGGATCGCCGTCACGATCAATGCCATGCTCAGCCCGGTGGATCGATCGTGAAGCCGCCCGCCTCGCGGTATCGGGCGGTCGCCGCGCGGTCGTCCGGCAGGCGTTTCTTGCGGGCGAGGGGAGGCGATTGCCGGACGTCCTGGCGGGCGTTTCGGATCGATCGGAAGCCGAGACCGCCGGCGTGCTATGCCCGGGCCCGTTGCGGCTCAACGCGGCCCCGGGTCTCTATTTCTTCGATTTGGATTGCTGACCCAGGGCGATGTTGAACAGCCTATCCATGCTCATGTCGACGCCGAGGGCAAGCTGGTAGTCGGCGGCGTTCACGGCGACCATCTGCATCTCTTCCTCGATCGACACGTTATTGCCGTTCAGATTTAGCTCATCGGTGGTCGCCCGCGTCACCATGGGATAGACGGTCGGCACGATCGGATTGCCGGCGAGATGCGCGGGATTCGTGCGGGCGGCGGCGAGTGCGCTGACCGAGGCGTCGAGCACCTTGCGGAAGTCCGGCTTCTGCACGTCCTTGGCCTTGTAGCCCGGCGTGTCGGCATTGGCCACGTTCGATGCCAGCGCTTGTTGCCGCTGCGACAGATACTTCAGCTTTTCCTCAACAACACGGGTAATGCCAGTTTCCGGGAACGACATTGGGATGCCTGTATGTCATTAACGCAAGGAGCATACAGGGTTTTCCATGATTCGCAACCTTGGAATGGACCGGGACGATCCGAGAGGCGAACAAGCCCGCGGATCAGCCTCCCCGGAGACGGTTCCTGCGGGCCAACTCCACCTCGTAATAGCGGAAAGCACGCTCCCTGGTGGCCTCCATGTCGGGAGGGCCTTTGCGCTCGATGGAGAGCTCCACGAACGCGGCGAAGGCGCAGCCGTGGAACAGATCGTCGAGGATGTCGTCGAGGTCTCCGCCCATGGCTGCCGCTTTCCGCTGTTCGATGCGTCGGTATAGCGCCAGACGGCGATGCGGGCAACCACTTCCTCGGCGTGCTGAGTCTTGAGCTCGCCGAGGGCGGTCGATGTCAGGGCGGGCGGCGAGACGGGGACGCGCCGGCCTCCGCCCGTCGCCGATTTGCCGGCTTGCCCTCAAGTATCCGCGAGCTAGAATCGAATAAATCGCAATAGGATGCAGCGAGGATCGAACAACCCCTGCCGGGCGAGCGTCTAGACTTCTGGGTCCCTCCTTCGCCGAAGGGCGTGTCATGACCGCTTCCCGTCAACGCCTGCGTCGCTCCATGGTCGCCTTCGCGGCGGCCTGGGGTGCCTTCTTGGCGTTGGCCGGGAGCGCCCAGGCCGGCATGGCCTGCCCGAGGGCCGGGGATTCGGCGGCCTCGTGCTGTGCGGGCCGTCCGGACGCCTGCACCTCCGGTTGCTGCACGCCCGAACCGTCGGGCCTCTCCCAGGCCCGATCCCAGGATCTCGGGGCCTCGCCCGCCACCGTGGCCCCCCGGGTCGTTTGCAACCCGGCGGCTTGCGAGTGCCGCTCCAGCGAGCCCGCGGCACCCGGCTCGAGGCCGGAAAGCCGCACGCCGGATGACCGATCCGACCACGATGGGGGCATCCCCGTCGCCCCCTCCGGGCACGCAACCGCGCCCGCCCCGGCCTCCCGCGTGGTCGAAAGCGGCAGGGGACGCCTTCAGAGGCCGCTCTACGTCCTCACCACCCATCTCCGCTTCTAAACCCACCTCCGGGCGGGCTTTCGCCCGCCCCCGCTGCGGTTGCGCTTAGGGTCCGACTCCACCGGATCCAGCCTCCGCACGCCATCCCCCAATCCAGCTCGACTCGTCCTTGCCGACGCTCCCGCGTCGAAGGCGCTCCCACATCTTGGGGCCTTCGCGCATGCGTATCGGCACGGACGAGGGCGATCCGGCGATCGGTCGCATCGGTTGCGGCCCTTCGCGGACAGCGTTCCCTTCCTCTCCCGGGGAGTAGAAACGATGAGCCTCATGAAAACGGCGGTGTTCGCGGGCGTCTTCTCGGCCGGCGGCCTGGTCTTCGGGGCCACCTCGGCGCAAGCCCAATGCGGCGGCGGCCAGGGTTGCGGCACCCCCTGGGCGGGCTACGCCGCGCCATCATACGGCACCTACGCCCCTGGGGGCGGTTACGCCCCACCCCCCAGCTACATCGCGGCGAGCCCCGGTGCCTACACCTCTCGGACGGCCAATTACGGCCCGTCCGGCTACGGCGGTGCGCCCTCGGCCTATCGCGAGTTCGGGACGGGACGGAACGTCTACCTGGCGAAGCCATGGCTTCAGCCGTTGCGTTGACGCTGCGGGCCCATGGACATGACGCGGGGCTCGCCCCGGGCAGCCCCCGAACGAACGAATTCAGAGCTTTTCAGGGAGAAGAACGATGAACCGCCTTCGTCTGTTGGTGCTCGCCGGTGTCGTGGTGTTCGGTGGACTCGGTTCCGGGGCCTCGTCGGCGAGGGCCCAGGCCCCGGGTGCCCCGGCGGCCCCGCGCTATTTCTATGGCCTCGGCCCGAACGGCTACGGCTATTACTACTACCCGGCCGCCCCGGCGCCGGCTCCCGCCGCGGCCCCGACCTATCGCGGGGGCTTCTACTCCCCGCCGGCCCGCAGCTATAGCCGAAGCCCCTCGACGGGACGCACCGCCCAGGACTACACCGGCCGGCATGACGGCCTGGCCCGGCCCTGGCTGCAACCGTTGCGCTGAGCCTTGCACCGGGCCTGAGGAAAAAACGGCGGCGGATCGGGGGAGCCGGGCGCTTTCCCGGTCCTCCGCCTTCATCACTTCCGGACGGGGTCGTTATTTGGACGCGTTCTCGCGGAGTTCCCTGGCCCGGGCTTCAACCTTCTCCGCCTCCGCCGCCCGTCCGGCCTTCTTCAGGAGCGCGGCGTAGTCGGCGAGGGCCTTCGTCATGCCGGGTGTCTCCGCCGCCCCGTGCTTCTCGTAAATCGCCATCGCCCGCTTGCAGCACGCCTCCGCCTCGGGGAGCTGGTCCTTCGCCGTGCTGACCTTGGTCATCTTGCACAGGCACGCGGCGACGTCGGGATGGTCCGGCCCCAAAGTCTTCTCGAAGATGGCGAGGGCCCGCTTGATGAGCGGCTCGGCCCGGTCGGCCTTCCCGCTCTCGAAATAGAGCCAGCCCAGGGCGTCGAGGCTCACGGCCACCTCGGGGTGCTCGGCCCCCAGGGCCTTCTCTCGGATGGCGAGGGCCCGCTTGTAGAGCGGCTCCGCCTGGGCGAATTTCCCCTCGTCGAGGTAGAGCGTCGCGAGGTTGAAGAGGGTCGGGGCGACCGTAGCCTGGTCGGCGCCTTTCTCGCGGATGGCGAGGGCCCGCTTGTAGTAGGCTTCGGCCTCGGCCTCCTTGTGCTGGAGATGGGCAACGGTGGCGAGGTTGTCGAGGATGGCGGCGACGTTCGGATGCTCCCGCCCCTTTGCCTTCTCGGCCAGGGCGAGGGCCCGCTTGTAGAGGGGTTCCGCCTCCTCAACCTTGCCCTCGGCGTCGTGGAGGCAGGCCAGTGTGTTCAGGCTCTGCATCACGTCGGGGTGCTCGGCCCCGAGCATCTTCTCCCGCCAGGTGAGGGCCCATTTCGCGAGCGGCTCGGCGTCCTTGGAGCGTCCCTCGGCGCACAGCACCCACGCCAGGTGGTCGAGGGTCGTAGCGAGTCGGGGGTCCTTGTCGCCGAACGTCCGGGCCTCCTTCTCGGCGGCCCTGAGGGACGTCCCGGCCTCGTCGAAGCGGCCCTCCTGGTATGCCTTCCAGCCGGCGTCGTGGGCCTTCTGCCAGCTAGCCTCATCGGCGGGCGCCGGGGACATGCCCAGGGCCAGAAGCGCGGTAAAGGGGAGAAGCCAGGCGGAGCTCGCGATGCTCATCGTGGTTGCCTCGTACGCCGGAGAGAGGAGCGGGCTCGCTTTGGAGGTCGAATCCCGCGTGGACGATGCGGGAGACGAATAGGAAGCGTCGTGCCGCCGCACGACGACGATGCAAGCCAGGATCAGGCGACACTACAACTGGCTGCCCCGAAGGCTTTTGCGGCACGGGCTACGCAAGCGAATGTAGTTGCTCGCGAGCGAGGGATGCTGCCCGGATGAGCAGCGATGCTTTTCATCCGGGCAGTACCTCGAACGGTCAGGTGCGTTCGAAAATCGTGCAGACGTCGTGCAAGCCGGGGATGAAGCTGCTGCGATAGGTTTTCTTGCTGCTGCTTGCGCCGTGGCTAAAGCGGATGATGTCCGTGCAGTGCTGCGACAGGCCCGCCTCGAAGGCGAGACGCTTGGTGTGATGGACGAGGGGAACAAATCCTGCATCGCGGTCGGAATAGTCGCCCATCAGGATTGCGAGCTTGCCGCCCGGCTTCAGGGCCTTGGCGCAATTGCGGATGAACTGGCCGTAGCGGCGGAGGAAGTGCTCGAGCGTGGGCGAGCGTGAGAGGTCACGCGGGTCGTCGGCATAGAGTTTCTGCCGCCAGTAGGGCGGGTGGGCCCAGATGAAGTCGAACGTGTCCGCCGCAGGGAATTCGCGGGCGTCGCAGGCGTCGAAGCCCTCGTGGATGTCGAACGAGAAGCAGGGGACGTCGAGCTCCCGGCAGACGTCGCGGGCGGTGCCGCTGCCGGTCATCGGGTCGAAGACCAGCCCCGGCCGGAAGTAGAGCAGCAGGTCCTTGATCAGGTTGCCGCCGCAATTGCCCGGCCACTTGCGGTCGCCGTACTCGCCGGCGCGGTGGAAGTGGTAGAGGCTCGTGAGGTGAGGGACGGGGCTCGCGTTCCTCGGGGCGAGGGGGAGGCGTGCATAGAGCGTGGCATGTGGTTCTTCCGCACGGTGGCGAGCGATTCGGTTGGTGCGTGCGGCATAGAAGGGATTGATCGTTGCGGACGTGGAATTCATGGTGGTTACTCCTCTGGGGTTTGCGTGGTGATGATGGATTCGGCGATGGCCGTGCGCAGGGATGGTTCGTAGCGGTCGCCCCGCCAGGAATTGACGCCGAAGGTGATGTTGCCGAGCGCGAGCTTATCGAGGTTGAAGACGGCGACGTGGTGCTCCTGCCCGAAGACGATGCCGAGCATCCTCCCCTCGTCCGGGTCGCGGAAGAGGAGGACGTGGAACGGTGCGCCGCAGATGCCGTTGCGATGGTACTGGACATTCTCGATGTGTAACTGCATGGCCGACTCCTATTCCGCTTCGGTTTCGTCATCGATGAACTCGACGCAGACCCTGGCGACACGGCCCTCGTCGTTGAACTCGGCGTAGACCGGGTAAAGCCCGTCGCCGTAACCGGTCGAGACCACGACGCCCAGCCCGGGATGGCCGAGGTCGTAGTTGAGCTGCTTGCAGGTCGGGTAATGATCGCCCTCGTGCAGGATGTCGCAGAAGTCCGCCCAGTCCTTGCCGATGGCCTTCGGCCTCGGTGCGGCGTGCAGGATGTAGCAGGGGTCGCCGATCCAGCAGAGGCCGGCGTCGACGCCGATCTCACCGATCTGCTTGCGGGATGTGGTCTTGGTTTTCATGGCGGAATCCTTTCCGGTCAGTGATTGCAAAATAGAAGGCGAAGCTCGGCGAACTCGCGTTCGAGTTCTTCGTGGCCCGCGTCGAAGTCCGGGTCGCAACCTGCGATGTGGTCGTTGCATCGTTGGATGAGGTCGTAGCTCGCTTCGCGGATGTCGTGGGGGTGTTGCATGGTCCGATTCCTTTCAGGTTGGTGGGCGGGCGCTGCGGCCCGCCCGGTTGATCCGTCAGTCCTTCTTCTCGGTGGCGACGCGGAGGGTGATGCGGCCGTCGAGCGGCACCACATCGAGCTGGACGTTGAAGCCCTTGCCGTCGGCGTGCGGCCAGACGCTGCCGATGCGGGTCCAGAATCCCTTCTGCCCCTCGCGGTCGCGGACCTGGTAGGCGGTGTGGCTCGGTGCCTTCGAGGCGGTCTCGTTGTTCTTGCCGTCAGACATGATCGTGTCTCCTTCTCTTCGTGTTCCCGGCCGCGACCATCGCGGCCTGATGTCACTCAAAGAAAGCCGCCCCAGCCCGGGGCGGAGCGAGCGCCAGCGACCGGGCAAGCGGAAAATTGGGGGGAGACCCCCGGGGGGAACCGATTTTCCGCTTGAGCGGACCGGCGGCGGCTTTAAACGTGACAAGAAGCAGGCCGTGGTTGCGGCTGGAGAAGGTGAGGGGAGGGGCGAGACATTGGCGGCGTGGCGGCCACTGAAAAGCCGAGGGAGCGAAGCCCGCGCCACTCGGGAACTCCGACCAGGGGGGCGGAGGGGCAACCCGCTGGATCGGTGGCTCGGGTAGGGCAGAAAGCGGGGTCCATGATGATGCCCCGCGTGTCACACCGTGGCCGATCGGGATGGGAATGAGGGGACGGGCCTACAGCGCACGGGCCGCGCGGCCGAGGATCGGTGTCGCGGAGCCCAAGAATCCGTCGGGGGCCAAGCTCGGAACAGGTAGGCAGTACGGTGTGGACGAATCACTCCGCCCTGCCGCGAATGGCGGGTCTAACGCTCGCAGGTGGCCTACGGCGAAGTCCTGGAACTTCGGCAGGAATCGATCCCCTGTTGCTCGTGTCGCATTCTCGCCGGTCGTCGCCGCCATAGCCCCTGTGGGCCGGGGAGTGCCGCGCTGAACGGCGTGGGTCGCTTCTCCATAGAAGGCAAATTCGGAAGTCCATTCGCTTGGCTCATGGTACTACCAGCGGATCAGGCAAGCGTTCGGTTGATGTGGGTGCGCGATGAGCAATCCCGCGACAGATCCAAGGCGTCCGTGTTCCTTTCATCCAACGAATGAAAAATCGATCCACTGCTCCGAACGACGACACCGGATTGGCGACTCGCCCGCAGCAAGCTAATGATTGCAATTAGTTATATGAATTATTGATTTGTTAATAAGGCTGTGCTACAGTCTCCTGGTTATGTCCATCGTGAAGCGAATAGCAGCCATTGCGCTGTGCTTGAGCATCGCCGCCGCCGGGTTTCCTGCGCAGGCGAGCGCGGCCTGTCCGATGGGTAATGCCGCGCAAGGCCAGCACGCGAGCGCGGCGGCACCGAAGGCCGAGATGCCTTGCCACAAATCGTCCGACAAGAAGCCGAGCAAGAGCTGCTGCTGCCAGGAGATGGCCTGCGGCGGTGGCGGGCTCAGCATGGACATGCCGGACCACGACGGCATGACCCACGTGCAGGACCGGGGATCCCGCCTGGCGTTCCTCAGCGACGCCCCCCCGATCGTGAATCCCACCAGCACCCAAGAACGCCCCCCGAGATCCCCCGCGCTGGGTTAGGCGTGTCATGCGCGCGGCGGCCTGATCGCCGCTCGCCTCTCGACAGGACCTGACCCGCTGACGCCGTGCGCCAATCGGCCGCGGCGTGCATCACAGCAACGCGTGAGGATCTATGCCGTTCGTATTGATCGTCCTCCTCCTCGCCGGCGCGGCGTCGCCGGCCTGGGCGGAGGGCAACCCGAAGAAGCCGGCGGCCGCGGATTTCGCGGCGCTCGTCGACCGACTGCGCGACCACCCGGAGATCCGGGCGTATGTCGAGAAGGCCGAGTCGCAGCGACTCAACGGCGACGGGGAGCTCGGCCTCCCCGACCCGATGGTGATGCTCTCGGAGCAGGACTACCCCCTCGGCCGGAGCATGTCGCGCGGGCTGCAGCAGAAGATGGTCGGCTTCCGGCAGGACATACCGCGTCTGAGCGTTCGCGAGGCGAAGGTGGAGCGGGGCCACGCCGAGTCGCAGAAGACGCGTCTGATGGCGGATTACGCCCTCGCCGCCATGAAGGCCAGGCTGATCACGGCGCTCGCGGAGCTGCAGCGCATCAAGGAGCAGGAGAAAATCTTCAAGCAGCAGGACAGGCTCTTCGAGGCCGAACGCCTGGCCCTCGCCGGGCGCGTCGACGCCGACCGGGGCGGCGTCGGCGACCTGTCGACGCAGCAGGCGGAGCGCACCGAGGTCGCGCTGAATGTGAGCGATCTCGTCGAGCAGAGGCACGAGGTCGAGGCCATGCTCGTCAACATGCTGGGCGACACGACGACCGTTGCGCCCCCGGAGATCAAGCCGGCGGCCTGGGAGAGCGACCTCGGCGACACCTACCCGGTCAAGATCGCGGGCCAGGACATCGCGATGGCGAGGCAGGATATCAAACAGCGCGAGGGCGAATTCGGCCCCAACCTTCTCGTCCAGGGCAGTTACGCACGGATGTATGGCAGCGACAACGCGGCGACGATCGGCGTGGGCGTGAGCATCCCGCTATGGGCCTCCACCAGCCAGAAGCCCAAGCTCAGCGCCGCGAAGGCGGGCCTGCGGGCCGCCGAGGCGGACCAAGGCGGCGTGGAACGGCAGACGACGGAGCGGCTGTCGCACCTCAAGTCCCAGATCGAGACCGTCACGAAGAAGCTCAAGCTGCTCAAGTCGAAACTAGATTCCCTGGAGCAATCCGCCGGCGCGGCGCTCCGGGAATATGAGGCCGGGAAGGCCGACTTGCCTTCCGTCCTCAAGGCCCGGCGCGACGCCCTGGGCGTGCGCGCCATCATGGCGGCGGAGAGGGCCAAGCGGACCTCCCTGGTCGCCGATTTCAACCGCTACTTCATCGAGGAAACCACACTATGAAACCTACAAAACTACTCACCGTCGCCGTCGGCCTCGCCGCACTCCAGGCCTCCCCGGCCTTCGCCAAGGATTATGTGGTGCGGGCTGTAACGAAGCCGGACGGCTCCTACGCCTTCAAGCCCGACACCTTGACCGTCCAGCAAGGCGACACCGTGACCTGGGAGAATGACCAGGACGAGATGCACAACGTCATGGCCGAGAAGCTTCCCAAGGGCGTGGAATATTTCGAGAGCCCGATGTTCGAGAAGAAGGGCGATAAGTGGACGTACACCTTCAACACGCCCGGCACCTACGTCTACCACTGCCATCCGCACGCGGAGTTCAACATGCGCGGCACCATCATCGTGGGTCGTCCGTCGGAGCCGGTCCCGGCGGAGGGCGGCGGTCATCACCACCACGGCGCGAACGCCGAACACAAGGACTGAGGCCGGAATCGATGCCCGAACGCCTCTCTTTGCTCATCCTGGGCGTCTTCCTCTCCGGCGGCTTTGCGTCCGCCGGGGAGGAACCCGGCCCGCTTTCCCTGGTCGACGCCGCAATCCGGCTCCGGCACGGGGTGCCCGTCTACTCGTGCGCCGCGCGGCCGGACTGGTTCTCGGCCGGGCCGGGCCGGTGCCCGACCGGCGGCGCGGAGCTGGAGTGGGTCGATGAGATCCAGAACGGCAAGGCGGTGTTCAGGCGGGAAAGAGGCACCAGGGCAGGCGAGACGACGAACCGAAACACGATGGAGAAAGATCTATGAAACGCTCGCTGACGCTGCTGATCGTGCCGGTGCTGGCCGTGGCCGTCCTGTGGAAATGGGTCGACGTGCCCGCCCCCGCACCCGAGACATCCTCCGTCGCCAAAATGGACGCCATGCCAACTGCGGAGGCGGCCAAATTCACGTGTCCCATGCATCCGCAGATCGCCGCCGACGCGCCGGGCAACTGCCCGATCTGCGGCATGGAGCTGGTGCCGGTCGCGGGGGAGGCGCCCGCGCAGAGCATGCCCGATGATGACGCGAAGCGCAGCATGAACGACGCCGCGAAGGACGGGGCGGGCCGCAAGGTGCTCTATTGGTACGACCCGATGGCGCCGGGCAAGCAATTCGACAAGCCGGGCAAGTCGCCCTTCATGGACATGGAGCTGCTGCCGAAATACGCCGACGAGGCGGATGGCGCGGATGCCGGCGGCAAGCCGGTCGTGGCCGTCAGCGCCGAGAATCTGCAGAAGATGGGGGTTCGCGTCGGCAAGGCGTCGCGCTCCGGCGTCGGCCAGACGGTCCGGGCCACCGGGATCGTCGTGGAGAACGAACGCTCGCGGCGTGACGTGTACACCCAGGTGGAAGGGCGCGTGACCGGCCTTTCCATCAGCGCCGTCGGCGACGCGGTGAAGCATGGGCAGCCCTTCTACGGGCTCTACAGCCCCGAATTGCTGACGCTGCAGAACGACTACATCGTCGCCCTAGAGACCGGCATCGAGGACGTCGCGGCGGCGGCGCGCCGACGCATGCGCCTGCTCGGCGTCGAGGAAAGCGTCCTCGACCAGGTGGCGAAGACGCGCAAGGCCTACGACGAGGTGCCGTTCACCGCGCCCGCCGACGGCATCCTCAGCAAGTTGGTGGTGCGCAAGGGCGCCTATCTGCCGGCCGGCGCCATGATCGGCAGCATCCAGGACCTCTCCACCATCTGGGTGGAGGCCGCCGTGACGGAAGGCGACCTTCGGTCGATCAGGGAAGGTGACGCGGCAACCGTCACCTTCGGCGACGATTCCGCGCCCCATGAGGCGAAGGTGGATTACGTCTATCCCGACGTCACGGCGGAGACGCGCACCGGCAAGGTGCGGCTCGTGCTGGACAACCCGGACGGGAGTCTGAAGCCCGCCGGCTACGCCGCCGTGGGCTTCGGCGGCCGGGCCGCGTCGGGCGCGCTCTCGGTGCCGAGCGAGGCGGTCCTTCGCACGAGCACCGGTCAGCACGTCATCGTCGCCCTGGGGAGCGGCAAATTCCAGGCCCGCGAGGTGAAGACGGGGGCGGCGGGCGGGGGCAGGACGGAGATCCTCGAGGGGCTCGGGGAGGACGAGGAAGTGGTCGTCAGCGCGCAATTCCTGATCGACTCGGAATCCTCGCTGCGCGAGTCGCTCCAGAAGATGTCGGGGGGGCGGTGATGCAGGATAACGGTCTGGCGCACGACCCGACGCAGAGCTTCATAGCCCGGGTCATAGGGTGGTCGGCGAGGAACCCACTCCTGATCTCGATCATGGCGCTCGCCATTCTGGTCGGCGGCATCTTCGCCGTCGGGCGGACGCCCCTCGACGCCATACCGGACCTCTCCGACACCCAGGTCATCATCCGCACCGATTTCGAGGGCCAGGCGCCGCAGATCATCGAGAACCTGGTGACCTACCCGCTCTCCACCGCCATGCTCGGCCTGCCGAAGGCCAAGGTGGTGCGCGGCTTCTCGATGTTCGGGGCGTCCTTCGTCTACGTCATCTTCAAGGACGGCACCGATCTGTACTGGGCGCGCTCCCGCGTGATCGAGGCGCTGTCGAAGATACAGTCGAGCATGCCGCCGGAGGCCAAGGTGCAGATCGGCCCCGACGCCACCGGCGTGGGCTGGGTGTTCCAATATGCGGTCGTCGACAAGAGCGGCAAGCACGACCTCTCCCAGCTTCGCACCCTGCAGGACTGGTTCCTGCGTTTCGAGCTGGCGACCGTGCCCGGTGTTTCCGAGGTGGCGAGCGTCGGCGGCTTCGTGAAGGAGTATCAGGTCCTCGCCGACCCGGTCAAGTTGCGCGCCTACGGCATCCCGCTCGCGCGGCTGGAGGAGGCGATCAAGACGTCTAGCCAGGAGGCCGGCGGGCGCGTCATCGAGCAGGCGGAGACGGAGTTCGTGGTGCGTTCCAAGGGGTTCGTGACCGGGAAAGAGGATCTGGAAAAGCTCGTGCTGACGGTCTCGAAGGGCACGCCGGTGTACCTCTCGGACGTGGCCCGCGTGGTCGAGGGGCCGGAGCTGCGGCGCGGCGTGACCGAGCTCGACGGCGACGGCGAGGTGGTGACGGGCATCGTGATCATGCGGCCCGGCAATAATGCGCTGAGCGTCATCAGGGCGATCAAGGAGCGGATCGACGCCCTCAAGCCCGGCTTGCCGGAGGGCGTGGAGATCGTCCCGGTCTACGACCGCAGCGACCTGATCGAGGGCTCGGTGGAGTATCTCGAGCACAAGCTGATCGAGGAATCGGTCGTGGTCGGCCTGGTCTGCCTCGTCTTCCTGCTGCACGTGCGCTCGGCCTTCGTGGCCATCGTCACGCTGCCGCTGGGCGTCCTGGCGGCCTTCATCGTCATGTCGTGGCAGGGCATCACGGCCAACATCATGTCGCTGGGCGGCATCGCCATCGCCATCGGCGCGATGGTGGACGCCTCGATCGTGATGGTCGAGAACGCGCACAGGAAGCTCTCCGACATGCCGCCGGAGGCGAGCCCGTCGGAGAAGCGCGAAGCCCTGCTGCTGGCGGCGAAGGAGGTTGGCCCCGGCCTGTTCTTCTCGCTCCTCATCATCACGGTCTCGTTCGTGCCCGTCTTCGCGCTCACCGGCCAGTCGGAGCGACTCTTCACCCCCTTGGCCTTCACGAAGACCTACTCCATGGCGGCGGCCTCCATCCTATCCGTGACCGTGGTGCCCCTCCTGATGATCTGGCTGGTACGCGGCCGGATGCGCCCCGAGGAGGCCAACCCCATCAATCGCTTCTTCATCCGCCTCTACCGGCCGATGCTGGCGCTCGCCCTCACCGCGCGGTGGCGGACGATCGCCCTCGCGGGCGTGCTGCTCGCGAGCGTGGCGTTCCCGATCTGGCGGACCGGCAGCGAGTTCATGCCGGCGCTCTACGAGGGGAACCTGATCTACATGCCCACCACGCTGCCGGGCGTCTCCATCACCAAGGTCAAGCAGATCTTGCAGACGACCAACCGGGCCATCAAGCGGACGCCTGAGGTGGAGCTGGTCTTCGGCAAGGCCGGGCAGGCGGAGACCGCCACCGACCCCGCGCCGATCTCGATGATCGAGACCTGGGTCAAGCTCAAGCCTCGCGACCAGTGGCGCCCCGGCATGACGGTGGACAAGCTGATCAAGGAGATGGACGCCGCGACGAAGATGCCGGGGCTGGTCAACAGCTGGGGCTACCCCATCAAGATCCGCCTCGACATGGTGACGACCGGCATCCGCACGCCGGTTGGCGTCAAGGTCTCCGGCGCCGACCTGGCGACGATCGGCGAGGTCGCCATTCAGGTCGAGCAGGCGGTCAAGGACATCCCCGGCACCCGCTCGGCGTTCGCCGACCGCGTGGTGGGGGCCAAATACCTCGAGATCGAACCGAACCGGGCGGCCATCGCCCGCTACGGGATCGATTTCGGCACCGTCCAGGGGGTCGTCGCTTCGGCCCTGGGCGGGATGCGCCTGGCCGAGTCGGTGCAGGGCCGAGAGCGCTACGGCATCCTGCTGCGCTATGACCGGCCTTACCGCGAATCCGTCGAGGACGTGAAGGATATCCTGGTGGCCGCCCCCGACGGCTCGCAGATACCGCTCGGCGAACTCGCCACCATCAAGGTCGCACCGGGACCGCAGATGATCGTCTCGGAGAACGCGAGGCTCAACGGCTGGGTCTTCGTCGACATCGCCGGCCGCGACATCGGCAGCTATGTGAAGGAGGCGCAGAAGGTGGTGGCGGAGAGGGTGAAGCTGCCGGCGGGCTATTCCATCGGGTGGTCGGGCCAGTTCGAGCAGATGCTCGAAGCCCGCGCGCGGCTCAACGTCGCCGTCCCCTCGACCGTCGCCCTCATCTTCGTGCTGCTCGTGCTCCATTTCGGCAGGCTCGACCGCACGCTGATGGTGATGCTGTCGCTGCCCTTCGGCCTGATCGGCGGCGTGTGGACCCTGTACCTGGCCGGCTACAATTTCTCGGTGGCCGTCGCGGTCGGCTTCATCGCCCTGGCCGGCATCGCCGTCGAGACGGCGGTCGTGATGCTGATCTACCTCGACCACCAGGTGCGACTCCACCCGCCAAAGACCACGAGCGAACTCTTCGACGCCGTGATGCACGGGGCGGTGCTGCGCGTGCGGCCCAAGCTGATGACCGTGTCGGTCATCATCGCGGGCCTGCTGCCCATCTTCTTCACCGAGGGCTACGGCTCGGACGTGATGCGCCGCATCGCGTTGCCGATGGTCGGCGGGATGGTCACCACCACGCTGCTGACGCTCATCGTCATCCCGGTCGTCTACTACCTGTACGAGGGGAGGCGTCTGGCCTCGCGGGGCGAGGGGGACCGCGGGATGAAGGATCGGCCGCCCGTCGTGACGCACACGGGTTTGAATTAGATGTTCGTCGCGTATTTCGGCAATGACATCTTCCTCAACTGCTTCCGGCATCTGGTCGACTCGGATCGTTTCAAGGTTCTGCGGCTCTTTTCCGCCGATTACGGCGGACAGGGCTACGACTTCGCCCAATCGGCGCGACGGATCGCCCGCGAATCGGGAATCCCGGTGCAGACGACGCCGGTCCTTGCGCGCGACCTCAGGGCGCTGGAGCGTCAGGGGTGCGAGGCGATCATATCGGCCGGGTACTCCCACAAGATCCCTAACTGTTCCGGCGGTCCGATCCGCTACGCCTTCAACATCCATCCTTCGCTCCTGCCGCAGGGGGCGGGGCCGATGCCGCTGCCGTGGGCGATCCTGAAGGGGCTGGACCGGACGGGCGTGACCCTCCACAAGCTCTCCGACGTCTGGGACGGCGGCGACCTGCTCCTGCAGGAATCCTTCGCCCTCAGGGGTAGCGAGAATCTCGAGGAGCTGCTGGCCTCCAGCCAGGCGTTGGCCCTGAAGCTCCTGGATCGCTTCATGGACGCCCCCGACATCTATTGGCGGCGCGCCGTCCCCCAATCGCCCGCCGGGCGGGAATACTGGCCGAAAATCCCGCTGAAGGACTACATCGTCGATTGGACCTGGGAGCTGGAGAAGATCGGGCGTTTCCTGCGGACCTACCGCTATGCCTTCCCAGACGGATCGATCGAATTCATCGCGGATGTGAACGTGTCGAGCAGGCCGCATCCGCACGCCCCCGGGACGTTGCTCTCCGAGGATGGCGAGTGGCGGACGGTGGCGGTGAAGGAAGGGATCGTCAGCTATCGGGTCTGCAGGAAGCTCGCCGTGTTCCGCCATTGAGGAGGTTGACGTTTGCGGATCGACGGCTATGCCCTTCCTCGGGCGCGACATGGCTGTCCCGCAGATGAGCGAAAAATATTGAGCTTTTATTGAACATGTAGTTATTTGGCGAAAACCGAGAAGGAGATCGAGATGGAAGTGAAAATGAAAAGGCTTATGCTGGCAGCCGGCATCCTATCGCTCGCGGCTTGCAGCTCGCTTTCCTCGGGGGCGGGCGGCGGCAATCAAGCGGGCAAGTCCGAAGAACGCCGGCAGAAGGTCCTGCACGAAATGTGCGACGATGAAGCCCGCGAGGTCGGCGGGAAGACG
>JAJYDH010000580.1 GCA_021777685.1 Planctomycetota bacterium
GCGGGTCATCGCCGAGATGGGGGGCAAGAACGCCATCATCATCGACGACGACGCGGACCTCGACGAGGCCGTGGTCGGGACCTTGCAGAGCGCCTTCGGCTACGCCGGCCAGAAGTGCTCGGCCTGCTCGCGGGTGGTCGTGCTCGAAGGGGTCTATGATGCCTTCGTCGCCCGGCTGGCCGAGGCCGCGAAGGCCATCAAGGTCGGCCCGCCCGAGGACCCCGAGACGGTCGTCGGCCCGGTGATCGACGCCGACGCGAAGGCCCGAATCCTCGAATACGGCGAGATCGCCCGGTCCGAGGGCCGGGTCGTCTTCCGGGCCGAGATCGGCGAGCTTGCCGAGAAGGGCCACTACGTCCCCCCGCTGATCGTGGCCGACGTCGCGCCGACCGCCCGGGTCGCCCAGGAGGAAATCTTCGGGCCGATCCTGGCCATCCTCAAGGCCAGGGACCTCGACGACGCCCTGGCGATCGCCAACGGGACGCAGTACGCCCTGACCGGCGGCCTCTACTCGCGGAGCCCCGCCAACATCGACCGGGTCAAGCGGTCCTTGCGCGTCGGCAACGTCTACATCAACCGCCCGATCACCGGAGCCCTGGTCGACCGCCAGCCCTTCGGAGGCTTCAAGCTCTCCGGGATCGGCGGGTCGAAGGCCGGCGGCTCGACCTACCTCGAAGAATTCCTCCTCACGCGGGCCGTCACCGAGAACACCCTCCGCCGAGGCTTCGCTCCGGAGGATGCCGAGCCTGCTGGGGAGGTCGACTCGTCGAAGGAATGATCGATGGGCGATGGCCGTGATGCTGACCGGCGCCCTCCTTTCAGGAACTGCGATTCAATATTTTCCCGGTGTCACGCCCCGCCGGGGACCGACGAAGGTGGCAGGGGTCACCGAGTACCGCAGCCCCTGCCACCCCGAGGCTGAGTTTGCGGGAAGTTGTTGAATCGGCGATCCTTAGCCGAATCCTAGCGGCGAGATGGGCGGTCGAATTTGGGCCTTCGGGCCCGGGGGGCCTGGTGCGTTTCGGAGTTCCGGCGGGGTTCGGCCTGCTCTTGCTGGCGTTGCTGCCGTGGATCTGGGGGAGTCGCGGTCCCCGGGTCGCATGGCCGACGCTGGGCGGGTTCGACGCGGGGCGGTCGGGGTGCGCGGGGCTGCTTCGGGGGATGACCTGGGCGGCCAGGGGGGCGGCGATCGCCTGCCTGGCCGTGGCGCTGGCCCGACCGCAATGGCCCGGCGGCCGGGTCCTCGTGGCCGGGCGAGGGGTCGCGATCGCCGCCCTGATCGACCGGAGTTCGAGCATGAAGGCGGCCGACTTCCCGTCCGAGGGCGGCCCGGTCTCGCGCCTGGAGGCGGCGAAAAGGACCCTCGCCCGGTTCGTCCGGGCCCGGTCCGACGACCTGGTGGGCGTGGTCGCGTTCGCCAATTATCCGGACCTCGTCGCCGCGCCGACCCTCGATCGGTCGTTCCTGCTCGACGCGGTGCGTTCGATCCGGCCGGCCGGCGCGGTTGACGACGGGACGAACCTGGGCGATGCCATCGCCGAGGGGCTGGGGGCGATCCGAGGGGCGCCGACGAGGCGGAAGGTCCTCGTCCTGCTGACCGACGGCCGGAACGCGCCGGCGGTCCCGAGCCCGCTCGACCCGGCCGTCGCCGCCGGCCTGGCCCGGGACCTGGGGGTGACGCTGCACACGATCGCCGTCGGCCGGCCGCCGGGACCGAAGGGCGGGGCGGGGGAGGCCCCGACCGACGGTGGCGAGGGGCCGGACCTGGCGCTGCTGGCCCGGCTCGCCGAGATCGGCCGAGGGCGGGCGTTCGTCGCGGCCGACGCCGAGGCTCTCGACCGGGTCTTCCGAGAGATCGACGCCCTGGAGAAGAGCCCCGTCGCGGGGACGGTCCGGACCCTCTATCGTGAAGGCTACGCGCCGTGGGCCTCGGCCGCCCTCGCGCTGCTGGCAATCGACCTGGCGCTCGGGGCGGGGCGGCTCCGGCGGCTGCCCTGAGCCGGCTTTCGCCGTGCGAATCGAGAATGATGCGATTTGAGATGCAAGCTCGCAAATCTGAGATCTGAGATCCAAGATCGTAAATCTGAGAACCAAGATCGCAAATCTGGGATCTGAGATCCGAGATCCGAGATCCGAGATCCGAGATCTGTAGCCTCGAATCCCGCTCCGAGGTTGACCGTGCTCGACCCCTTCGCCCATCCCGAACGGCTCTGGCTCCTGGCGGCCCTGGTGCCGCTGTCGGCGTGGGTCGCGCGCGGGTCGCGCCTTCGCCGGCGCGACTGGGCGGCCCTTGGGCAGTCGAGTCGGCCCGGCGGCGACGACTCCCGGGCGTGGCTGGTCGCGATCGGGCTGATCGTCGTGGCCCTGGCCCAACCCCGTTGGGGGCGGGTAGCCGGGTCGGAGCCGCCGGCCGGGCGGGACGTCGTCCTGCTCGTCGACGTGAGCCGGAGCATGGCGGCCGAGGATGCCGTGCCCGACCGCCTGGGCCTGGCGGTCGAGGAGTCGGCGAGCCTGCTCCGGGCGCTCCGGCCCGAGGCCGGGGATCGGGCGGCGGTGGTCGGATTCGCCGGCCGGGCGACCGTTCGCTGTCCCTTGACCTCGGATCTGGACGCGGCCCTCGACGTGCTCAGGTCGCTCCGGCCCGGGGAGATCCAGCCCGGCGGGACCGACCTGGGCGCGGCGCTCGACTCGGCGATCGGGGCGTTCGACGAGGAGGAGCACGCCGACGGCCGGACGATCGTCGTCTTCTCCGACGGCGAGGACCATGTCGGGTCGTGGCGACTGGCGATCGACCGCCTCCGGGGGGCCGGGATCATCGTCCACTCGGTCGCGATCGGCGACCCGGACCGAGGGCACCCGGTCCCCCCGCGATCGGCCCGCGATCGGCCCGCCGAGACCCGGCGCTCAGACGTCGCCTTCGAGGCGATCTCCAAAGCGACCGGCGGCGCGGTGATCCCGCTCGGCCTGGCCCCCGCCGACCTCGGGGCCCTCTTCCGCGACCGGATCGAGCCGGCCGCCCGGCGACTCCGTGCCGAGCTTCGCGCCCCCGAGCGGGTCGAGCGGTTCCCGGCCTTCCTGCTCGCGGCGCTCGGGTTCGGCCTGGCCGGATCGTGGCCCGGCCTGGCCAGGCGCCGAGGGGGGCGGCTCGCGCTCTCGGCGGCCCTGGTCGCCTCGATCGCGCTCGGAGCGGGGCCTCCGGCGACGACCCCGGCCGGTCTGATCGCCCGGGGCCGGACGGATTACGGCTCGGGCCGGTTCGCCGAGGCCCTCGGGGCCTTCGAACGGGCGATCGCCCTCGACCCCGCCGCCGCGATCCCCCGCTATGACGCGGCCTCGGCGCTCTTCCAACTCCATCGCTACCGCGAGGCGATCGCCCGCTACGAGGAGGCGGCCGAGCACGCCGACCCCGGCCTGGCGATCAAGATCGACTACGCGCTGGGCAACGCCCGTCTGGCCCTGGGGGAGATCTCCGAGGCGATCGCCCGCTACGACGCGTGCCTCGCCTCGGACCTCCCCGGCGCCGAGTTCGACGCGATCCGGGCCGACGCGGAGGTCAACCGGGCCTTCGCGGCGAGCCGGTCCCAACCCCCGCCCGAGGAATCCGGCGGGCCGGGGTCGAAGCCGCCCGGCCCGAAACCCCCGGGGCCGACTTCAAAGGGAGATCCCGGCGAATCCGAGCCGTCACCCTCGGACGCATCGCCCGGCGAGGGGCCTCAAGACGCCGAGCCGTCGACGACCGGGAGCCGGGGCGCCGGAGGGGCAGGGGGGAGCGGCCAGGCGCCGCCCCCGGTCGGCTCGCCCGAGGCCCGGCTCGACGAGGCCCTCCGCGAGATCCGCGAGGCCAG
>JAJYDH010000581.1 GCA_021777685.1 Planctomycetota bacterium
GCGGACCAGGCCCGGGGTGACGTCGATGTCGAGGTCGGCCACCTGCCCGGCGGCCAGCTTCGCCAGGGCGATCCCGGCCATCGCCGCGTTGTCGGTGCAGAGCGAGACCGGCGGTAGGAACAGCTCGATCCCCCGATCGGCCGCGAAGCCCTCCAATCGCTCGCGGAACCGGCCGTTGACCGCCACGCCGCCGCCGATCCCCAGCCGCGACCAGCCGGTCAATGCCAGCGCCCGCGCCGCCTTGGCGACCAGGACGTCGACCACCGCCTCCTGGAAGCTCGCCGCGAGGTCGGCCACCAGGGCTTCCGGGGGCGAATGCCCGGTCGATCTCGCGTCCTGCCCCTTGAGGGCGTAGAGGACGGCGGTCTTGAGCCCCGAGAAGCTGAATTCGAGCCGGTCGTCCCGGAGGAATGCCCGGGGGAACGCGAACGCCTTCGGATTCCCCGAGCGGGCCGCCCGCTCGATCCCCGGCCCGCCGGGATAGCCCAGGCCGAGAAGGCTGGCGACCTTGTCGAACGCCTCGCCGGCCGCGTCGTCGATCGTCCCGCCGAGCAGTTCCGCGTCGATCGCCCCCCGGCAGGCGAACAGGCTCGTATGCCCGCCCGAGACGACCAGCCCGACGCAAGGGTAGACCTCGCGATCGGGATGGGCGAGCTGGCAGGCGTAGAGGTGCCCTTCGAGGTGGTCCACGGCGATCAGCGGCACTCCCAGGGCCAGGGCCAGCGCCTTGGCCGCCGTCAGGCCGACGACCAGAGAACCGACCAGACCCGGACGGGTCGCGACCGCGACCGCGCCGATCTCGCCGATGGCGACCCCGGCCCGCCGCAAGGCTTCATCCACGACCGGCAGGATCTGCCGTACGTGCTCCCGCGAGGCGATCTCGGGGACCACCCCGCCGAACCGCTCGTGCAGGTCGATCTGCGAGGCCACCACGCTCGACCGGATCACCGGCACCCCGAAGCCCGAGGCGGGGCCTTCCAGCACGGCGGCGCCGGTCTCGTCACAGGTGGTTTCGATGGCGAGGAGGAGCATTGCTTGTGAGAGTCCCTATGTCGGGGCCGAGGAACTGCCCCGACATAGGCCATCCTCTTATTTGATCTTCTCCGACAGCACCGCGACCGCCTTGTCGAGCTGCTTGTCGACGAAGGGCTTGTCCTTCTTGGGCTCGTCGGCCTTGGGCTTGTCGTCCTTCTTGGCCTCTTCGACCTTGGGCTTGTCGTCCTTCTTCGCCTCTTCGGCCTTGGGCTTGTCGGCCTTGGGCTTGTTGCGGCTGGAGAGGAAGTCGCGGTTCCGGCGGCCGAGGAACCAGTCGTGGTAGTCCTCGCGGGAGAGCTTGACCTCCAGGCCGGGGTTCGGGGAGACGCCCCACTCATCGGTCTCCTTGGCGTTCTTGAACCGGTGGATGTTCTTGCCGGAGGGCCGCCAGTAGGTCGCGACGGTCAGCTTGAGGACGCTATTTCCGTCCTCCAGGTCGAGGATGTTCTGGACCGAGCCCTTGCCGAACGAACGCTCGCCGATGACGACGGCGCGGTCGTGGTCCTGGAGGCAGGCGGCGAGGATCTCGGAGGCCGAGGCGGAGTTGTGGTTGACCAGCACGGCCATCGGGAAGCCGGTGTAGGTGCCCTCCTTGTGGGCCTCGAAGGTCTTCTCGGCAGTGTTCCGGCCTCGGGTGCTGACGATCTTCCCCTCCTCGACGAACAGGTCGGAGATCTCGACCGCGGCGCTGAGGAGCCCGCCCGGGTCGTCGCGGAGGTCGAGGATCAGGCCCTTCATCCCCTCCTTCTGCAACTCTTCCAGGGCGTCCTTGACGTGGTCGGTGGTGTCCTGGTTGAAGGCGCTGATCCGGATGTAGCCGATCTTCTTGTCTTTGTTGAGCATGAAGTCCCAATCGTCGTTCGGCTTGCGCCGATCGCCCATGACGCTGGGGACCTCGATGATCGCGCGGGTGAGGGTGAGGACCTCGGCCTTCTCGGGGTCCTCGTGGAGGACGTTGAGCTTGACCGTCGTGCCGGGCTGGCCCTGGAGGGAATCGACCGCCTTGTCGATGGTCAGCCCCTCGGTCGAGGTGCCATCGATGTCGAGGATCAGGTCGCCGGCCATGACGCCCGCCGAATAGGCCGGGGTCCCGACCATCGGGGCGACCACCTTGAGCCGCTTGGAATCCTCGTCGATCTCGACGGTCATCCCCAGGCCGCCGAACTTGCCCTCGATCTGCCTCTTGAAGGTCTTCCACTGCGAAGTGTTGATGTAGGTCGAGTGCTGGTCGAGGTCGGAGAGCATCCCCCGGAGGGCGCTCTCCATCAGCTCGCGGCGGGTGACGGGGCGGACGTAGTTCTGCTGGACCTGCTCGACGGCGTCGACGAAGACGCCATACAGCTCGGAGACGTCGTCCTTGGGCCTGGCCCCCTGGCTGACCTGCCAGCAGAGCAGGGAGACCGCACCGACCATCACGATCGCATAAAGGTTCCGTCGCGGCATGAATCGAGCCCTCCTGGGCTTCATCGGCGGTCGAAACGACCCGGGCTGAGGGGCGGATCGGCGTGACGGCGCGCGGCGGGGGATCGGCGGCTCGCCAACGTCCTCTCCTTACTCTAGTCTCTCGCCGAAGGCCGAGGCAAGCCGCCATCGACGTCCCGCCCGATGTTGCGGATTTCCGCCAGAGGTCGACCTGTCGCGCCTCGGCCGTCTACAATCCCTTACGAATTCCCGCGCGGGGCAGGGGAGCCCCCGGCGATCGGAACCCGGAGAGGGCCCGACTTTGCTCGAAACCAACCCCTACCGGCCGCCCGACGCCGAGCTGCGCCCCCGCCGGACCCTCGGCCGATATCGGCCCCTCCTGACCATCTCCCGGGTGCTCGTCGGCCTCTGGGGCCTGTTCATCCTGGCCGGACCGACCCGGATCGGCCCCACTCCCGCCTACCACCACGGCCAGATCCTCGCCAAGGCCCTCGGCGCCACCCTCTTCCTCGTCGCCGTCTTCCCGATCCGCCGGCCCAGGTCCAGGAGCGCGGTCGAACCCGCCGAGGATCTCTGAGGCCGGCTCACCTCGCCGATCAGCCGCGTTCCAGCGCCTCCTTGAGCGCCTCGGCCCCCACCACGGGGGCCTGGCAGGCGAAGTTCTCGCAGATGTAGGTCGTGACCCGGCCGTCGATCGCGGGGCGGTCGGCCAGGAGGGAGACCAGCCCGGTCAGCTCCTCCGGCGCCTGGCCCATCGAGGGGGCGACGACCTTGTGGGGCAGGAATCTCGCGTGGATCGCGCCCAGGGCCTCGCCGACCTCGGCCGGGTCGTCGCCGGCGATGACGGCGAACTCCCGGGCCGGGGCGAGCAGGAAGTCGAGCGCGATCAGGCTCTGGCCGGCGGCGGTCGGGGCCTTCTCCATGACCAGGTGGACGGACCGGAGCGTCGATCGGGCGAGGTCCTCGAAGTCGGACCGGCCGGTCAGCGCGGCGAGCCGGGCGAGGGCGGTCGCGGCCATCGCGTTGCCGGAGGGCGTGGCGTTGTCGTAGGCGTCCTTCTGGCGGACGATCAGCGCCTCGTGGCTCCGGCCGACGTAGAAGAATCCGCCGTCCTCGGCGTCGTGGAACTCCTCGATCATCACCCGGGCCAGGTCGACCGCCGCCTCGATCCAGCGGTCCTCGCCGGTCGTCTCGAACAGCCGGGTCAGGCCGTCGATGAGGTTGGCGTAGTCGTCGAGATAGCCGTTGAACTTCGCCCGCCCGTCCTTGTCGCTGTGCAGGAGCCGGCCGTCGGGGGTCCGCATCCGGGCGAGCAGGGTCTCGGCGGCTCGGATAGCGGCCTCGGCGTAGCGGAGGTCGTCCAGGATGAGCGCCCCCTCCGCCAGTGG
>JAJYDH010000582.1 GCA_021777685.1 Planctomycetota bacterium
TGACTCACCCTCCGACTCCGAACATTCCTTCATTACTGGCCCGTTCGGCTTGTCAGCGGCTCGACGGTCAGCCGGCCGCCGCTGGACTCATGTGGCGGAGTACCGACCCCGGCCACTCGGCCAAGTGCATCTGATCGGTGGTCGGAAATTCCGCCTTCGATAGTATTATCGTTTTGGCGACGCCTCGTTAGCATACATTTTCCCGATGACCACCGACAATTGATCGGTAGGGGCGAGGCACATGCCGGCCTTCCCGTTCGCGACCGCCGAGCGGTTCACCTCGCTGCTGGAGAACCCGGACATGGCCCGGCTCTGGCTGGCGGGGCTGGGCGTGCGCGACGCGGAGCGGGGGTTCCGGGACCTCCGCGACCTCGCCGGCAGCGGCCTGCCCCTGGGCCTGGTCGCCCGGCTGGCGGCGCAGCTCGACGCGGCCCTCCCCCGCTGCCCCGACCCCGGCATGGCCTTGACGAACCTCGAACGCTTCGTCTCCGGCAGCCCGACGCCCGAGGCCACGCTCGACGCCCTGGCGAACAACGCCCGGGCGGCCGAGATCGCCGTCCAGCTCTTCAGCACCAGCCAGTTCTTCAGCGAGCTGATGATCCGCGACCCCGGCCTGCTCGACTGGCTCCGCGCGGGGGCCGACCGCCGCGACCCGGCCTCGCTGACCGGCGACCTCTGGAACGAGCTGGAACAGGGCCAGGACGATGAGGCCCGGCGGCTGGCTCTCCGGCGGTTCCGGCTCCGCGAGGTCCTCCGGATCGGCTACAACGACATCGTCCGCGACCTCCCGCTCGAACTCATCACGCTCGACCTCTCGCACCTGGCCGACGCCTGCGTCGAGTCGGCCTATCGCCTGGCCCGCCGCCACGCCGAAGGGCGGCATGGAGCACCCGGGGGCCGCGACGGCCAGGCCGCCCGGTTCGTCGTGCTGGCGCTGGGCAAGCTCGGCGGCGAGGAGCTGAACTACAGCTCGGACATCGACCTGATCTTCCTCTATGATGTGGAAGGGCAGACGCTCGGCCCAAAGCCGATCTCCAACGCCGAGTTCTTCGCCAGGCTCGGCGGCGAGATCGTCCGGTTCCTCTCCGACCATACCAGCCTGGGGATGGCCTACCGGGTCGACATGAGGCTCCGCCCCGAGGGCGACCAGGGGCCGCTCGCCCGGTCGCTCCCCTCGACCCTGGGCTATTACCAGACCTCCGGCCGGACCTGGGAGCGCCAGGCGCTCATCAAGTGCCGGCCGATCGCCGGGGACCTCGACCTCGGGAATGATTTCCTCCAGGCGATCACGCCGTTCGTCTATCGCCGGTACCTGAGCGCCGCGGAGATCGGCGAGATCAAGGCGATGAAGCGGCGGATCGAGCAGCGGACCGTCTCGGCCGGGACCGCCGAGGTCGAGGTCAAGACCGGCCACGGCGGCATCCGCGACGTCGAGTTCGTCGTCCAGTTCCTCCAACTCCTCCACGGCGGCGAATACCCCGAGGTCCGCCACGCCAACACCGTCATGGCGCTCTCCAGGCTGGAGGCCGTCGGCTGCCTGACGGCCGAGGAGCGCGGGGTCATGGTCGACACCTATCGCTTCCTCCGCCGGGTCGAGCACCGCTTGCAGACGATGTTCGACCGCCAGACCCACGAGATGCCCCGCGACAAGGAAGAGCAGCGGACCCTGGCCATCCGCCTGGGCTACCCGCCGGCCAGCGTCTGGGAGGACCGGACCGGGCCGGCCCAGCGGTTCCTGGGCGACTATCGCGACAAGACCGAGAAGAACCGGGCGATCCTCAACCATCTCTTGCACGACGCCTTCCCCGAGGGCGGCTCGGCGGTCGACCCGGTCGTCGACCTCGTGCTCGACCCCTCGCCCGGCCCGGATCTGATCGAGGAAGGGCTCGGCCCTTATCCGTTCCGCGACAAGGCGACGGCCTATCAGAACCTGATGGCGCTGGCCCGCGAGGAGAGCCCGTTCCTGTCGAGGGCCCGCTGCCGCCACTTCCTCGCCGGGATCGCGCCGAGGCTCCTCCAGGCCGTCGGCCGCGCCCCCGACCCGGACATGGCGCTGACGAACCTGGAGAAGGTCTCCGCCTCGCTCGGCGCCAAGGCGATGCTCTGGGAGCTGTTCAACTTCAACCCGCCGACGCTCCGGCTCTACGTCGAACTGTGCTCGACCAGCCAGTTCCTCTCCGAGATCCTGATCAACAACCCGGGGATGATCGACGACCTGATGGACTCGCTGGTCGTCGACCGCTCGCAGCCGGCCGAGGCGATCCGGGGCGAGCTGGCCGAACTCTGCCGGGGGGCCGAGGACCTGGCGCCGATCCTGCTGAGCTTCCGGAACAAGGAGTGGGTCCGGATCGGGACCCGCGACATCCTCCAGCGCGAGCCGATCCGCGACGTCACCCGCGAGCTGGCCGACGTCGCCGAGGCGATCGTCGCCCAGGTGGCCAACGACCAGTGGCGGCGGAGGGTCACGCGCTACGGCCTCCCCCGCCGCCAGGCCGACGGCAAGCGGGCCCAGTGGGCCATCATCGCGCTGGGGAAGCTCGGCGGGCGCGAGCTGAACTACCACAGCGACCTGGACCTGGTCTTCGTCTACGACTCGGACGGGATGACCTCCGGGGGCTTCGAGTCCGTCCCCAACGAGCAGTTCTTCGCCGACGTCGCCCGCCAGGTGCTCCGGGCGCTCGGCGGGACCTCGGCGGCCGGTCGGCTCTACGCCGTCGACACCCGGCTCCGCCCGCATGGCTCGTCCGGCCCGCTCGCCGTGCCGCTCGAAGCGCTGCTCACCTACTTCCACGGCCCGGCGCAGGTCTGGGAGCGGCTGGCGCTGACCCGAGCCCGGGTGATCCACTCGCGAGGGGGGTTCGGCCAGCACGTCGAGGCCGCCATCCGGTCGGCCCTGGCCGTGCCGATCGACCCGGGCGTGCTCGCCCGCGAGGTCGTCGCGATGCGGCGGCGGCTGGAGGACTCGCGAGGGTCGCAGGACATCAAGCGAGGGGTCGGCGGCCTGGCCGACATCGAGTTCCTGGTCCAGTACCTCCAGCTCCTCCACGCCGACGACCCCGACGTCGCCCGCCCCAACCTCTGGGAGGCGCTCGACGCCCTGCTCGCCGCCGGCCACCTGGCCCCCGAGGACCATCGCGACCTCCGCGACGCCTACGACTTCGTCCGGACCGTGGAAGGCCGGCTCCGGATCGTCCACAACCGGGCCGTCGTCGACTGGCCGGGCCAGCCCGACGAGATGGCCCGACTCGCCCGACGCCTCAACTACGACCCCCCCGCCCCGCCCGACGCCGTCTCCGCCTTCCGGCTCGACGTCGCCCGCCACGCCGCCAGGACCCGCGCCCTGTTCGAGCGATATCTCGGCATCGACATGCCGGCGTGATTCTGTCTTGTCGGGGGGGTCGAGCCTCGGGCGAGCCCCACCATCCGATGCGTGGTGGGGCTCGCCCGAGGCTCGACCCACCCGACATGTTCACGAAATCCTTTGTCGGACGCCGCCGCGCGCACCGGGGACGCTCGCCGGCGCTCAGGACGGCCCGTCCTCTCGATCTTCAGCCTCAAGCCCGGCTCAGCGGGCCCGGCCGATGGTGATCGGCACGTCGAACGACCCGATCGGCGCCGGATTCCACGCCGGGACGGCCGGTTTCGCGGGCTTCGGGGGGCTCTGCGGGGCGACCCGGACCGGCATGGCTGCCGGCGGCGCGATCGCGGGGCCGGCCAACTTCGCGGGCAAAGACGAACCCAATTTCTCGGGAGCCGCCTCGACCTTCGGCGCCGCCGGCTCGACCCGGGCCTGGCGTTCGACCTGCCGCAACTCCTTCAACGCCCGGAAGAAGCCCCTCTCGGC
>JAJYDH010000583.1 GCA_021777685.1 Planctomycetota bacterium
AGTTGCCCTATCACGCGTCCTCGATTCAAGGCGATCTCGAAAATGGATGGGTCCGTTTCGAATCAATCGATTCCAGCTACAATGCGGATCATCTTGACATTTTAATGTACAAGGGACGGGTGGTCGTAATAGGACCAATTCCCGATTAGAGACATGAGTGAAACCACCTACGAAAACCCCCTCGTCGCCCGCTACGCCTCGAAGGCGATGGCCGAACTCTGGTCCGGCCAGAAGAAATTCTCGACCTGGCGGCGGCTCTGGGTCGCGCTGGCCGAGGCCGAGCGGGAGCTGGGGCTGAACATCTCGGAATCCCAGATCGCCGAGTTGAAGGCGAAGGTCGACGACATCGACTTCGACGCCGCCCGAGCCCACGAGAAGCGGCTCCGTCACGACGTGATGGCGCACGTCCACGCTTACGGCGACGTCGCCCCCGAGGCACGGAAGATCATCCACCTGGGCGCGACGAGCTGCTACGTCACCGACAACGCCGACCTGATCCTGATCCGCGAGGGCCTCACCCGGGTCCGCGACGGGCTCGTCGGCGCCATCGATGCGCTGGGCAACTTCGCCCGGACGTACCGGGACCTCCCCTGCCTGGGATATACCCACTTCCAGCCCGCCCAACTGGTCACGGTCGGCAAGCGGGCGACGCTCTGGGCGTATGAGCTGATCCTCGACCTGACCGACGTCGAGCGTCGGCTGGCCGACCTCCGCTTCCTCGGGGTGAAGGGGACGACCGGCACCCAGGCGAGCTTCCTCGCCCTGTTCGACGGCGACCATGCGAAGGTCGAGGCGCTCGACCGGATGGTGGCGCGGTCGTTTGGCTTCGAGTCGTCGCACCCGGTCTCCGGCCAGACGTACACCCGCAAGGTCGATTCCCAGGTCGTCACCTCGCTTGCGGCCGTGGCCGAGAGCGCCCACCGGTTCGGCTCGGACCTCCGCCTGCTGGCCCACGAGCGCGAGGTCGAGGAGCCGTTCGAGGCCGAGCAGATCGGCTCGTCGGCGATGGCCTACAAGCGTAACCCGATGCGGGCCGAGCGGATGTGCTCGATCGCCCGGTTCGCGATGGCCCTCCCCGCCGCCGCGACCCAGACCGCCGCGACCCAGTGGCTCGAACGGACGTTGGACGACAGCGCGGTCCGGCGGTTGGTCCTGCCGCAGGCGTTCCTGGCCGTCGACGCCCTCCTGACCCTCTACCTGAACGTCGTACCCGGCCTGGTCGTCAATGCGCCCGTGATCGCGCGCCACGTCACGGCCGAGCTGCCGTTCATGGCGACCGAGAACCTGATGATGGCCGGGGTCCAGCTCGGCGGCGACCGCCAGGACCTCCATGAGCGGGTCCGGACCCATTCCCTGGCCGCCGCCGCCCGGATCAAGCAGGGGGACGGGATGAACGACCTGGCCGAGCGGATCGCGGGCGATCCCGCGTTCCGGGGGATCGACCTCGCCGCCGTACTCGACGCCCGCCAGTTCGTCGGCCGATCGCCAGAACAGGTGGACGCTTTCCTGAGCCAGGAAGTCGAGCCGGTCCGGCGTCGCTATCCTGAGCTACTCGGACAGCGGCGCGACGTCCACGTGTAAGCAAGAGCGGGCAGATCGTCCGGCGATGGGTTCAGACGCGGGCGGCCTGGCGGGCCTTGCGGAGCCGCTTCAGCTCCTCGCGGCGACGTCGCTCGCTCGGCTTCTCGTAGTAAGCCTTGCGGCGCATCTCTTTCCGAAGGCCGCTGCGCTCGCACAGCTTGCGGAAGCGTCGGACGGCTTCCTGGATCGACTCGCCGGAACGGACCCGTAACTTCACCACAGGCTCGATCTCCGAATGTCTCGGTGTTTCATCGACTCCTCGCGACGACGGCGAGGCCACTCGCCTCACCCGGAGCCGGCGGCTCCAGGTGGAGGAGGAATTCATCAATATAGACGACGCGACCGCGTTCGCCAAGTCATCTCGACGGGCGAACTGATTTTTCCCCGACGACGAACGGCGGAGAAGTCTGTTTCGAGCGAAGGCGATGGGTCAATATCCGCCCGCGCCGCCTCCGAATCCACCCCCGTAACCGCCTCCACCTCCCCCGTAGCCGCCGGACCCGCCGCCCCCGCCGTAGCCGCCACGGCCTCCGCCGCCGCCGCCGTAACCGCCGCGACCGCCTCCGCCGCCGCGCTCTTCACGAGGGCGAGCCTCGTTGACCGTCAGGGGGCGACCGCCGTAAGGGGTGCCGTTCAGGGCGTCGATCGCGGCCTGCGCCTCGTCGTCCTGGGACATCTCGACGAAGCCGAAACCTCGGCTCCGCTGACTGAACTTGTCGATGATCACCTGGCCACTCGTGACCGTTCCGTAGGCCTGGAACAGCTCGACCAGGTCATCACCCGTGGTGTCATAGGGCAGGTTGCCCACGTAGATGTTCTTGCCCATTGTCGCTGACCTTCTTCCGATTCCGTCCTCGTCCGATCCACAACGGATCGTCGGTGCGTCGTCGTCGCCGAGGCTCGGCTCCGGTGCGTCGCGACCTGCCGACCCCTTGAGGCCGACCTGGACGAGACGCTTCGGGCCATCAGGCAATATGGCAACCCTCTCGCGAGAACTCAAGCAAAAAATCCGCAGGTTGAGTCGCTCGAGAATCCGGGCTTCCTCGGCTCGATCGGCGGGCCGAGCCCGGACAGCTCGTCGTGCCATGTCGAGATCGGGAGGACACGAAGTGGCCACAAGCCTCGGAGAATGCCGATGATACTCGGTCCGATCGATTTCCCTCGACCAAGCGGGTCTCGTCGTCGGATCGGCCCCGGTGAAACTAGTGTCAGGGCCCTTTGACGGCGGATCTCACGGTTCGCGGAGTCTTTTATGATCAGGCGACGATTCCTGGCCGCTGCCGCTTCTGTCCCCACCTGGTGCGCCGCTAGTTCGGCCTTCGCCGAGTCCGGCGATCCGCGCTTTCCCACCTCCGTCTCGACCCAGATCGACGGCAAGGCGATCCGGCTGTTGCTCACGGGCACGGCGATGCGGAAGAAGTACGGATTCAGCGTTTACGCCCTCGCCAGTTACGTTCAGGAAGGAACGCAGGTCCGCAACGCCGAGGCCCTGGCCCGCGCGGACGTCGCCAAGCAATTGCACCTGGTCTTCGAGCGTCAGGTCGACGGCGCCACGATCGCCAGCTCGTTCCGGGCGTCGATCGGGGCGATCCACCCCGCTCCGGCGTTCTCGACCGAACTGGCCAAGCTGGAGCGTTACTTCGTCTCCCGGAATGTCCAGCAGGGCGACAACATCTGGCTGACGCACATCGCCGGATACGGGATGGCCTGCCAGGTCGGGAATCAGGGAGGCGTGGCCATCCAGAGCGTTCCGTTCTCCCAGACCGCCTGGAGCACCTATCTCGGCCCGATCAATCTGGGCGTGGCGATCAAGGAAGGCCTGACGTCCCGACTTCGTTGAGAAGTCCCCAGACGACAACGGCCCGGGGATGAGCCCGGGCCGCACGGTCGGAATTTTCGAAAGTCCGTTGCTCCCGGATCAGGCGAGGCAGCGCTCGGCCCTGGGGAGCAGCTCGCTGAATTCGAGGTGGTTGGGACAGGCGGCCTGGGCGGCGGCCAGGTCGGCGCCCTTCCAGTCGCGGGCTGACTCGGGCATCTCGGCGTAGAGCCGGCGGGCCTCGACGCGCTCGCCGTTGTGCTCGTGGTAGGCGAGGTAGCGGGCGATGTCCCCGAGGGCGGCGCCGGTCCCGGCGGCCTCGGAGCACCGGCCGTCGCAAAGCGAGCACATCGTCGGCTTCGCGGCGAGGTAGATCTCGTGGATCGCCCGCAGTTCGGCCTCTTTGAGCGGCTGGAAGGTCCGGGCGGCGTGAGCGTCCTCGACGA
>JAJYDH010000059.1 GCA_021777685.1 Planctomycetota bacterium
CCGACCGCCTCGCCGAGGCGTTCGCCGAGATGCTCCACCAGCAGGCCCGCCGCGACTGGGGCTACGGGAACGACGAGGGGCTCTCGGCCGACGACCTGATCGAGGAACGCTATCGGGGCATCCGCCCCGCCCCCGGCTATCCCGCCTGCCCCGACCACACCGAGAAATGGACGATCTGTGACCTCCTGGACGTCGAGAAGTCGACCGGGATCTGGCTCACCGAGAGCCTGGCCATGCACCCGGCCGCCTCCGTCAGCGGCCTGTACTTCGCCCACCCCGGGTCGAAGTACTTCGCCGTGGACATGCTGACGAAGGACCAGGTCGAGCACTACGCCGCCCGCAAGGGGATGCCCCTGGCCGAGGTCGAGCGCTGGCTCTCGCCCAACCTCGGGTATGAGCCCGGCTGAGAGCGACTCCCCCCTCACTTCTGCCTCCCTCTCCCTCCGGGAGAGGGCCGGGTTGAGGGGCGTGGCAGGTCGAGCGATCCGCATCGGAGCCCGTGTTCCGAGCCACCACCGATGCGACGCCCCTCACCCCCGGCTCCTCTCCAAAAGGGAGAGGGGAGGAAGACTCGCCCTCGCGCGGACGTCACTCGTTCAACTTCGTCCGATCACTTCTTCGACCCCGACAGGCTGACCTTATCGGCGGTCGGGAAGTCCTCGGGGATCGGGATCGTGACCTTCCCGGTCGCGGCCCACTCGGCCCCCCTCGCGACGACGGTCTGGAAGCCGACGCAGCGGATCGCGGGGGCGTCGCCGCCGCCGACGTGGCCGAGGAGCGTGGTGAAGACCCGCCCCTTGCCGTAGGGGATGACCCAGATCATCGGCTCGTTGGCGCCGGTGCCGCCCTTCGCCTTGTCGGAATGGGCCGTGGCCAGGATCTGCATGTTCTCGGCCGGGCCTCGCTGGCCGTGGTAAAGCTCGTCCTGGGCGTGCATCCAGGTCTCGGGCATCCCCTTGGTGACGGGGTGGTCCTTGTCGCGGACGACGACCTTGTAGGCGTGCTGCGGGCCGTGCCCCGCCCCCGGCCCTTCGCCGGCCGGGGTCCGGACGACCTTGCCGGAGTCGTCGAGGGTGACGCGGTCGCCGAACTTGTTGTTCCTCCAGCCGAGGCCGATCATCTTGTTCCACTCGGGCCACTTCTCGAACGCGTTGTTGGCGGCGTGGACGATCACCAGGCCGCCCCCGCCCGCGACGTACTCCTCCAGCGCCTTCTGGACGCGCTCGGGCCAGGGCTGGCCGTTGTAGTTGCTCAGGACGACGTCGTACTTGCTGAAGTCGGGGCGAAACGACTCCCAGGCGTCCTTGGGGGCCTTGGCGTCGGGGGTGGTCGCCACGTCGACGGCGAACCGGCCGGTGGCCTCCAGCGACGCGACCATCGGCGGCGTCATGGCCTTCCAGTTGTGGTTGTTCTGGCCGTCGATGATGAGGAGGCGGAGCTTCTCCGCCGCCGCCGCCGGCGCGGGCCGGCCCGCCACCAGCAGGGTTGCCAGGGCCGCCAGAAGCGCGGCCCTTCGCGAAATCGGGTTCATCACGTCGTCTCTCCCGGGAGTGCCTGACCTTGAAATTGCCCCGTTCGGCATCGCACGAAAGGGAATTCGATCCGTCAGGGCGGTCCCGGTCAAGTGGCCACCGGGTCGGGGGCATCCAACCCGACCGCCTGTTCCGCCTCGGCGGCCCCGAGCGCGGCGTCGACGATCTCGACCCCGATCTCGACCTGGCGGGGCGTCAGGCAGAGGGGCGGGCAGAAGCGGACGGTGCTCGGGCCGCAGGGGAGCAGGAGCAGCCCCCGGTGGAAGGCCAGGTCGATGACCCGGTCGCGAAGGTCGGGGTCGGGAGCCCCCTCGTACTGGATCTCCATCCCGACCATCAGGCCGAGGCCGCGGACCTCCTTGATGCTCGGGTGCCGGCGGGCCAGGTCGCGGAGTGCGGCCATGAGCTGTTCGCCCCGGGCCTCGGCATTGGCCCGATATCGCCTCTCGACCAGGGAGAGGGTCACCAGGGCCGAGGCGCAGGCGACGGGGTTGCCGCCGAAGGTCGAGGCGTGCGAGCCGCTGGGCCAGTCCATGACCTCGGCCTTCGCGACGATCGCGCCGAGGGGCAGTCCGTTGGCGATCCCCTTGGCCAGGCAGACGATATCGCCTTCGACGCCCCAGTGCTCGGAGGCGAACATCCGGCCGGTCCGGCCGATCCCGGACTGGACCTCGTCGAGCACGAGCAGGGCTCCGACCTCGTCGCAGATCTCCCGGAGGCCGGGCAGGAAGTCGGGCGGCGGGACGATGTAGCCCCCTTCGCCCTGGATCGGCTCGACGAAGATCGCCGCCAGCTCGTCGGGCGGGAGGGTGGTCCTGAACAGGGAACGGACGCTTTCGAGGTCGCCGAACCGGGCGTGGTGGACCTCGGGGACGAGCGGGGCGTACCCCCGGCGCTGCATCGGCTTGGAGCCGCTGAGCGACATCGCGCCGTAGGTCCGGCCGTGGAAGGCGCCGTGGAAGGCCAGGGCGCGGAACCGCCCGGTGTGGCGTCGGGCGAGCTTGAACGCCGCCTCGATCGCCTCGGCACCGCTGTTGGTGTAGAAGACCCGCTTGGGGCCGTCGCCGGGGGCGAGCCGGGCCAGCCGCTCGGCGAGCTTGACCTGGGGCGTGTAATAGAAGTCAGTCCCCGACATGTGGATCAGCCGACCGGCCTGGCGGCGGATCGCGGCGACGACCTTCGGGTGGCTGTGGCCGGCGGCCGTCACGGCGATCCCGGCCGTGAAGTCGAGGAACCGGTTGCCGTCCAGGTCCTCGATCATCGCCATCTTCGCCCGCCGGACCACCAGCGGATATGTCCGGGTGTACGAGGGGGACATCACCGCGTCGTCGCGGGAGAGCCATTTCCGGGCCTTCGGGCCGGGCAAGGGGCCGACGATCCGCGGCTCGTCGCGATGCAGGGCGATCATGGCGACTCCTTCCCTGGCGAATCTCAGGGCGGGCGATCCCGGGACGCGGCGACGTCATGGCCGCAATCGGCCGCCTTCCGCTTATTATATGGTCTCATCTCGTTCCGAGCCAACCCCGGGCGTTCCTGCTTGATGCCCCGCCGATTCCGGCCGACAATCGACCGGCCGTCGGGGGGCCTTCGGGGATGTTCGCCCATCCCGCCCCGGCCGACGCCGGGACTCCACGGACCTCGACCGACCATGCGACATCGACCCTGCCCCGCCCGGGTCCTGGCCCTCGTCGTCGGGCTGCCGCTCGCCGCCCTCGCCGCCGAGGTCCCGACGCCGACGGCACACCTTGGCTTCCGGCCCGGAGCCGACTTCCGGCTGGCGGCCTGGCCGTCGGTCGTCGACTACTTCCGCAAGGTCGACTCCGCGTCCGACCGCGTCGTCGTCCGCGAGCTGGGCAAGACCACCGAGGGGCGGCCATACATCGTGGCATTCGTTTCCGACGAGCCGACCATCCGCGACCTCGACCGCCATCGGACGCTCCAGATGGCCGTCGCGCAGCCGCGCGACTCGGCGGTCGACGGCTCGAAGGAGGCGGCCGGGAGCAAGCCCGTCGTCCTCATCACCTGCTCGATCCACTCGACCGAGACGGCCTCGACCTTGATGGCGATGGAGCTGCTCCACGACCTCGCCTCGGGCGACGACCCGTCGACCCGCGAGATCCTGGAGAACGCCATCCTGATCCTGGTCCCCTCGGCCAACCCCGACGGCGTGGACAAGGTCGCGAGCTGGTACGAGCGGACCAGGGGCCGCCCGTGGGAGGGCGAGGGGATGCCCGGGCTCTACCACAAGTACGCCGGGCACGACACCAACCGCGACTGGTTCATGCTCAACCTCCAGGAGACCCGGCTCCTGACCCGGTTCCTCTACCATGAGTGGCCGCCGACCCTGGCCTACGACGTCCACCAGATGGGCTCGAAGGGGGCCCGGCTGTTCGTCCCGCCGTTCTTCGACCCGATCAACCCGAACCTCGACGCCCGGATCAACCAGGGGATCTTCCTCATCGGCGCCCACATGGCGGCCGACCTCGCCGGGGCCGGCAAGCCGGGCGTCCTGACCAACGCCATGTACGACAACTGGTGGAACGGCGGGATGCGGACCACCCCCCAGCGGCACAACGTCGTCGCCGTGCTGACCGAGGCCGCCAGCGTCAAGATGGCCTCGCCGATCTTCCTGGAGAAGTCCCAGCTCGCCGGGCAGACCCGGGGGTTCTCGAACCACGAGCCGGCCGTCAACTTCGTCGAGCCCTGGCCGGGGGGCTGGTGGCGGCTCCGCGACATCGTCGACTACGAGCTGATCTGCGCCCGGTCGATCCTGTCCCTCGCCGCCCGCTATCGGGGCCAGTTCCAGGCGAATTACCACCGGCTGGGCCGAGAGGCGATCCAGAAAGGCCGGACCGAGGCCCCTTACGGCTGGGTCGTCCCCCTCGACCGGCGCGACCCGGGCACGGCCGCGAAGATGGTCGCCATCCTCCAGGACTCGGGCATCCGGGTCCTCCGGGCGAGGTCCGACTTCGCGGCCGACGGCGCGAGCTACCCGGCCGGGAGCTGGCTCCTGCCCGCCGATCAGCCCTACCGGGCGCACCTCAAGGACCTGATGGAGCGCCAGCAGTACCCCAACCGGTTCGGCCCGAACGGACAGGCCGAGGCCCCCTACGACGTCGCCGGCTGGACCCTGCCGCTCCAGATGGGCGTGAAGGCCGTCGAGCTGGGGAGCCCCTACGCGGGCGAGTTCGACGAACCCGACCGGATCGAGCCGCCCCGGGGCGTAATCGAGGGGGACGAGAGGCCGAACTTCTTCGCCATCGAGTGCCGCGCCAACGACGACTTCAAGGTCATCAACGCCCTGCTCGCCGCCGGCATCACCCTGAAGCGGCTCGGCCGGCCGGAGACGACCGACAAGGAGCGGCTTCCCGCCGGCTCGATCGTCTTCGAGGCGACGGACGAGGCCCGGAGGATACTCGACAAGGCCCTGGCGACCGCCTCGACCCGGGTCCTCGCCCGGACCGCCTTCACCACGTCGCTCGCCGCGATCAAGTCGGACTATCGGGGCGGCGCGATCGCCCTCTATCAGCCCTGGGTCCCGAGCATGGACGAGGGCTGGACCCGATTCGTCCTGGAGCAGTTCGACTTCCCCTACACCACGGTCCACGATGCCGAGATCCGCTCGGGGAACCTCGCGGCCCGGTTCCGGACGCTCGTCCTCCCCTCGGTCTTCCCCAGGCTCCTCCGCGAGGGGTATCGGCCGGGCGAGTCCGAGCCGGCCTACGTGGGCGGGCTCGGGCTGGAAGGCATCGCGGCCGTCCGGAAGTTCGTCGAGGAGGGGGGGACGCTCGTCTGCCTCGAAGACTCCTGCCAATTCGCGATCGAGTCGCTCCGCCTGCCCGTCCGGGAGGTCCTGAATGACCTGAAGTCCTCGGAGTTCTACGCCCCCGGCTCGATCCTCCGTTGCGACCTCGTCCCGGATCGTCTGACTTTCGGCCTGCCCGGCGAGGTGTCGGTCTACTTCGACCGCTCGCTCGCCTTCGAGCCGGTCGCCGTCAAGGACGCCCCAGCCTCGCGGGTCGTCGCCAGCTTCGCGAAGGGCAACCCGCTGGAGAGCGGCTGGCTGCTCGGCCCCGAGAAGATCCAGGGCAAGGCGGCGGTGGTGGACGTGGCGGTCGGCAAGGGCCGGGTCATCCTGTTCGGCTTCACCCCGCAGCACCGGGGGCAGACGCATGGGACCTTCCGGCTGCTGTTCAACGCCCTCCGATGAGACCGGCCGTCCCCGGCGGGAGCGGCGCGCGGTTTGCTTTCAGTCTTCCCACTATTCCGCCCAGACGGCCACGAATCAAGGAGTTACCACGATGGACATCACCACCTCGGATTTCGCGGTCGCCCCGCACCAGCACGAAGAGGGTCAGGTGACCAAGGCGATCGAGCATTACACCAGCCAGGTGCCGTCGGGCACCTACCTGAGCCTGGCCGTGGGGTCGCTGGGACTCTCGCTCGCGCTCCGGCTGCTCGGCCAGAAGCACGCGGCCAACTTCGTCGGCCAGTGGGTCCCGACGATCCTGATCCTCGGCCTCTACAACAAGGTCGTGAAGGTCGAAGGTTCCGAGTAAGCCCGATCGCCCTCGGACCCGACACGCCTCGGCCCCGCTCGCCGGCACGCCCGGCGACGTCGGGGCCGTTCCCGTCTGCCCGCCCCTCGAAAACCCGCCCGACCTCGCCCGGTCGCTTGACGCCCCCGACCCTGACCGAATAGGATGCCCGTCGTCCCGACTTTTCGGGCTGGAACGAGAATGCGTCCCGGAATAGATGCGAGCGTCGCCGCGATCGGGCCGATATTAAGGTCCGGAGGAGGACGGGGTCTGCCGGCCAAGGTCAGGCCGGCGGCCGGATGCCGGATCTCCTCGATGGGCAGGGGGCGCTCGCCGATGGATCGGACGGGAATGGGGCTCGCGCCCGTGGGCAAGGGACCTCACCAGGCGCATCTGGTGGGACTGGACGGGAGGGGCATGTCGGGCCTGGCCCAGATGCTCGTGCAGCGGGGATTCGTGGTGACGGGGTCGGCCCCGGTCGCGGGCCCGGCGTCGGAGGAACTCCGGCGGCTCGGGGTCCGCGTCCACGCCGGCCACGCGCCCCGGTCGGTCCCCCGATCGGCCCGGCTGCTGGTCTACAACCCGGAGGTCCCCCCAGAGCACCCCGACCGGGTCTCGGCCGCCCGCTGGGGCGTCGAGCAGTCGTCGAGCCCGGAGGTCATGGCCCGCCTGCTGTCGCGAGGAGTCGGAATCGCGGCCGTCGGCGGCCGGAAGGCCGGCCTGGCCGCGGCGATGGTCGGCTGGGCCCTCACCCACGCCGGGCTGGACCCGACCGTGGTCCTCGGCACGCCCTCGAAGCAGCTCGGCGGGGCCGGCCGGCTCGGGCTCGGGCCGCATGTGGTGGTGGAGGCCGGCGACGAGCCGCCCGGGGCCGACCAACCGGGCGCCGAGATCGCCCTTCTCCACGACGAGGCCGACCCTTCGGGCCGCCCGGAAACGCTCCGCCGCTGGGCCGAGGCGGCTCCCGCCGGCGGCTACGTCCTGGGCTTCGCCGACGAGCGGGATGCCCTCGACGCCCCAGCGGTCTCGGCGGTCGAGGTCGAGCGGTTCTCGCTGGCCCCCGGCCACGCCTGGTGGGGGGCCGACGTCCGCGAGGACCGGGGCTGCTATCGGTTCCGGGCCTTCCACCGGGGGCGGTTCGCGCTGGAGGTCCGGCTCCAGGTCCCGGGGCGTCGCCATGTCCTGGGGGCGCTGGCGGCGGTCGCTGTCTGCGGGCGGGTCGACCTGGCGAGCCGGGCGATCAAGGAGGCCCTGGAGGAGTTCGGGGGAGTTTCTCGGGGATTCGAGTCACGCGGGAGCTATCGGGGTGTTACCCTGATAGACGACGAGGCATCGGGGCCCCTGGCCGTGGCCGAGGCCCTGGCTGTCGCCCGGGAGGTCTTCGGCCGGCGGAGGCTCTACGCCGCGTACCGGCCGGGCCGGGACGGCGACGGGTCGTGGCCGCTCCCCTCGGAGTTCGCCCAGGCCGACCGGGTGCTGGTCGTGGACGGGGCGGGGCCTTCGGGGAGTCCGATGGCAGGCGCGTTGGTGGGGGCCCTGATCGCGGCGGGATCGGTCGCGGATCGGGCGGAGGGTCTGGACGGGGCGATCCGAGAGTTGGACCGGCATCTCGAACCCGGCGACGTGCTGGTGACGCTCGGGGCCGGCGATGTGGGGACGATAGCCGATGCATTCCTTCGACGACTTTCAAGCGATCGTCACGGCTGACGAGCCGCTGGCGCCCCACACCTGGTTCCGGCTCGGCGGCCCGGCCTCCTTCCTGGCCAGGCCCCGGGACGTCGCCGACGTCGTGGGGCTGATCCGCCGCTGCCGGGAGTCGGACGTTCCGTTCCGGGTGCTCGGCGGGGGCTCGAACGTCCTGGTCCGCGACGAGGGTTTCGCCGGGCTGGTGATCCACCTGGAAAGCCCGGCCTTCTCCGACGTGACGATCGACGGCGGCCGGGTCGACGCCGGCGCCGCCGTGCCGTTGACCGCCCTGATCTCGCAGACCGCCCGCGCCGGGCTGGCCGGGCTGGAGGTCCTCACCGGCATCCCGGGGACCGTCGGCGGGGCGCTCAGGGGGAACTCGGGCGGGCGGCAGGGGGCCATCGGCACCTTCGTCCGCCGGGCCACGGTCGTCGACGACTCGGGCGAGGTCCTCGTCCGCGAGCAGGAAGACCTGCGGTTCGACTACCGGTCGTCCGACCTCGACGAGCCGATCATCCTCTCGGCCCGGTTCGAGCTGGAGCAGGAGGACCCCGAGGCGGTCGTCCGCCGGATGCGGCGGATCTGGATCATCAAGAAGGAGAACCAGCCCTACGGCCACCAGTCGTCTGGCTGCATCTTCAAGAATCCCGCCCCCGAGATCTCCGCCGGCACCCTCATCGAGAGGGCCGGGCTCAAGGGCCAGCGGATCGGCGGGGCCGAGGTCTCCGACCGCCACGCCAACTTCATCATCGCCCAGCCGGGGGCGAAGGCGGCCGACGTCCTCGCCCTCATCGACCTGATCCGCCAGAAGGTCCACCAGCAGTTCGGCCACGACCTGGAGCTTCAGATCAAGATCTGGTGAGGCTCCACGCGACCAGTCTCCGAATTCCCCGGTCGGGATGACCGGTCACGCCCAGTTGCGGAGGGCCGTCGGTGACGGATCGCCGCGAGTCGATCGAGATCGGGCAGGAAGAGTCGGGCGAGACGCCGGCGACCTCGTCCCGGAGGTTCGCCCGGCTGGTCGAGTCCCCCGCCGCGCGGCGGGTGGCCCTGCCCCGTCTGGTCGCGGCGGCGGCGGTCTCGATCGGCCTGGTCTGGCTGGCCGCGACCGGCGTCCGGTCGCTGGTCGGCTGGGTCGCCGCCCGGCCGGACCAGCAGCTCGCGTTCTCGAAGATCGAGCTGATCCCCCCGCCCGAGCCCTGGATCGTCGGCGGCCGGGCCCGCATCCTGGAGCAGGTCCGGGCCGATTCGAAGCTCCCGGAGACGCTCCCGCTCCTCGAACTCGACCTGAAGGCGCTGCGGAACGACTTCCGCCGCTGCCCCTGGGTCAAGGACGTGACGAGGGTCGAGCGGTCGTATCGGGCGCTGACGGTCCACCTGCTCTACCGCAAGCCGGTGGCCGTCGTGGTCCTGGAGAAGCACCTGGCCGACGGGAACGCCTACGTCATCGACGAGGAAGGCGTCCCCTTGCCGCCGAAGGACATCGACGGCAAGTTCAAGGATCTCCGGTTCCAGGTCGTGGGGATCTCCGGCCCGCTGATCGAGATCCGGGGCGTCTTGGCCGCGACCGTCTCCCGGTTCGGCGTCCCCTGGAAGATCCGCGACGAGTCGGGCTCGATGGTCGACGACCCGAGGGTCCTGGGGGCGGCCCGGCTGGCGGAGTTCCTCCAGAGGCAGCCCAGGACGACGCCGAACGGCCGCAAGGCCCCCGAGTTCGTCGCGATCTGGCTCTCCGGCGAGCCGGTCTCGACCTTCATGCTCCGCGACGCCGACGACAACTGGGTCGACTGGGGCGAGCCGCCGGGTTCCGAGAAGCCGGGCGAACCGTCGGCCGAGGCCCGCTGGAGGATGCTCCTGGACTGGGTCGACCGCCACGGCCCGCTCGACGCCCGATCCCCGAACCATCTCCGCTTCACCAGGACGGAGGCCGAACTGGTCCGGCGAGGCCCGCCGCCCCGCAAGCCGCCCGGCCATCGATAAAGGCGGGGCCGAGATCCCTCAGCGAGGGACGTCGGCGGCGAAGAAGTCGACGGCCTCGCGGAGGGCGGGCAGGAGGTAGCCGGCGGCCGAGTAATGGCCGCAGTCGAACCATCGGATCGGCGGCCGGCCGGCGGCCTCCCAGAGCTTCCGGGTGGTCGAGGGGGGCACGACCTCGTCCACGTTGCCGGCCATCATCAGGATCTTCTTGCCCGCGAGTCGGTCGGCATACGTCAGGGGGTCGAACGGCCGGGTCAGCGCCGTGAGGTCCGCCCGGGTCCGGCCCGAGGCCAGCCATTGCCGTCGATATTGATGGGCCTCCGGCTCGTCCATCTCCCAGAGGATCTCGTCGAGCCCCCCGCCGGCCAGGAGGAAGACGCCCCGGCCGAGCGCGGGGTCGACCGCCGCCGCCAGGGCCGAGGTGATCCCGCCCAGGCTGATGCCGGTCACGCCCAGCTTCGCCGGGTCGACCTCGGGCCGTCCCGCCAGCCAGGCCGAGGCCCGGCGGATATCGCAGACGCCCTGCCTCATGGACAGCATCGAGCGGCCGACATCGGCCGAGAGGAACCGCTGATCGCCGCCGGCCGGCCGACGCTCGCCGTAATAGGGGAGCTTGAGGAAGAGCGCCGCGACCCCCCTGTCGGCCAGTCGGGCCGCGTAATAGCGCGACAGGGCGAAGTCCGCGCCGAGGATGTGCAGGACGACCACGGCGGGACGTCGCCCGCCCCCTTTCGGCCGGAAGTACTCGGCATGGACCGTGTTATTGGCCGGGTCCGGGGTGACGATCGGCGACGGGAACCGCAATTTCGCGACCGAGTATGCGGGCGTGTCCCGGACCGGCTCCAGCTCGTAGCCGAAGGTCGACTCGGGGAGCCGGAACAGCTCGGGGACGCCGGCCTCGGCCGGGCCGGGGCGGAAGGACGCCTCGCCGTGCTCGACCGCCTGGAGGGTCAGGAGGGCCGCGATCAGGCAGGCGGGGGTCATGGGCTTCGTGCCTCGCGTCGACCCGGTCATGATCGATCATGCGATGGCCGATGGACGATCCGGGAAATCCCCGTTCGACCATCGGTCATCGCATGATCCATCATGCCGGGCTCAAGGATGGGAGCGGTCGCGGTTGCCCTCCGGGCGGAGCTTGGCTAGGATACCCCGCCTCGTCCCCCGGGGGAAAGGGAGTTCCCGCGATGAGCGTCGACCGGCCGGCCGCCCTGCTCGGCCTCCGACCCGAACGGGTCTGCCTGATCAAGCCCAGCTCGCTGGGCGACGTCGTCCACGCGCTCCCGGTCCTCTCGGCCCTCCGCGTCCTCTGGCCCGAGGCCCATTTTTCCTGGGTCGTGAACCGGGGCCTTCGGGGGCTGCTCGACGGCCATCCCGACCTCGACGAGGTCATCCCCTTCGACCGCTCGAAGGCGAAGCTCACCCCGGGCGGGATCGCCTCGATCTCGCGGTTCTTGCTCGACTTGCGTCGCCGACGATTCGACCTTGTGGTCGACCTCCAGGGACTGCTCCGTTCGGGCGTGATGGCAGGTGCCTCGGGAGCCCCGATCCGGGTGGGGCTGTCCGACGCCCGCGAAGGGGCGGGCTACTTCACCACCCACCAGGTTCCGACGCCCGGCCCCGAGTCGCACGCGGTCGACCGGCTCTTGAAGGTCGCCGAGGCGTTCGGCGCCGACATCTCCCGGCCGAGCTTCCGGGCCGCCATCGGCCCCGAAGATGCCCGGTGGGCCCGCGAGATCCTGTCCCCCCTGCCCCGGCCGGTCCTGGCGCTCAACGTCGGCGCCCGCTGGCTCACCAAGCGCTGGCCGCCCGAGCACTTCGCCGAAGTCGGCCGCCGGGCCGTCGAGGAACGGGGCGCCGGGTTGGTCCTCGTCGGCGCGCCCGAGGACCGGCCGCTGGTCGACGCCCTCAAGGTCGGGCTCGGCCCGATCGAGGCCCTCGACCTCTGCGGCCAGACCTCACTCCCCCGGCTGGCAGCCGTGGCGGAGGAGGTTGACGTCTTCCTCTCCAACGACACCGGGCCGCTCCACCTGGCCGCCGCGACGGGCACGCGCGTCGTCGGCGTCTACACCTGCACCAGCCCCGCGCGGACCGGCCCTTACGGTGTTAACGCGGTCGCCGTCACGAGTTGCGTCTGGTGTGCCCCGAGCTTCGTCAGGACCTGCCCCCGGCTCGAATGCATGGCCGAGCTGACGCCCGATCGAGTCTGGAGGGCGGTCGAGGCCCAACTCGACGCCGGGTCGCCCGTCCCGTCCTGTCGGGTGGGCGAGGGGTAGCGGAACCCTCCGGAGACGGTGTCAAGGGCTCAGATCGGCGGCGTCTTCCGGCCTCGCCTTGATGAATCGAATCATCAAAATAATTGATGTCAGCTGAAACGCCACCAATGGCAGGAGCGTCACCCAGCCCGCCCAGGTCGGGAGACGCCTGAGCACGCCGGGAAACGCCAGGGTCGCCAGGTTCCGGGCGTATCGCTGCCCGAAGGCCCATCCCGGCAGGGGGTCGCCGCGCCAGAGGGGCCAGACCCCTTCGACCAGCGGGCGGGCGACGGCGTCCGGCACCCGGGCCCCGACGGCCTCGAACCCGAGCATGATCGCCGCGCCGAGCAAGGCCAGGCCGAGAGCCAGGAGCGCCGTCCCCCGGCCCCCGACGGCCAGCAGCCCGGCCACCGGCAGCATCGCGAACGGCAGGAGCGGGACGAGGAGCCGGGGGCCGGTCGACCACCCGCCCGTCCATTCGGGGTAGCTCAGGTTCACCAGGAGCACGCTCGCCATCGTCGCGGCCGAGACGACCGCGAGCCCCCAGAACCGTCGGACCCCGAGGGCGACCAGCCCCGGGATCGTCAGGAGCACGATCGGCGCGAAGCGGACCAGCCCCCGCCGCTCGCCCCAGATCAGCTCGGCCAGCCTCGACCAGTCCGGCCGCCTCAGGCCGAGCGGGTTGCTCGACGAGTGGACCTCGCTGAAGCGGTCCAGGACCTCGTAGAAGTACCCCATCCGCCAGGGCGACCCGAAGGCCAAGGTGTTATAGGACAGGAGGATGAGCGTCGGCACCGCCGCCCCCAGGCCGAACGTGATGACCGTCGCCGGGGGCCGCTTCTTGCCGATCGCCAGGGCTAGCAGGTAGAGGCCCAGGATCGCCGAGACCGGGCCGACCTGAAGCTCGACCACGCTGGCATAGCTCGCCAGGAACCCCGCGACCATAGCCCGGAGCCGGGGGCGCGGGCCGTCCCGCCAGAGGATCGCGAAGGAGGCCAGCAGGGCGAACGCCGCGACCTGATGGCCGTAGGCGAGCGTCGCGTAGGCGAACGCCGGGGTCGCCAGGCCGTAGGCCAGCCCGATCAGCGCGGACCGCCTCGGGCCGCAACCGAGGTCGCGGGCCAGGCCGACCAGGATCACCCCCGAAAGCGCCGAGAGCAGCCCGCAGGTCCCCAGCGTCGCCCAGTAATCCGCCGGCCAGTGGGCGAATCCCGGCCGGTTCAGGGGGTGGTCGGGTAGTTTCAGGCACCACTTGGCCGCCGCGTAGACCGGGACGGCCAGGAGCGAGAAACCCGGCGTCTTGTCGCTGTAGAAGTGGCCGCGATACCGGGCGATGTCGCCGGTCTGGTCGTCGAGCCCGTCGATCGAGAGCGTGCCCCGGTCGACCAGGGCATAGCTGAGCATCAACCGGCTGGCGACGTTCCAGTCTCGCCCTTGCCAGAAGTACGAATAGCTCGCCAGGAGGATCACGAAGACCCACGGACCGGGGCGTCGGAGAGACCTCAATGGGGCTCCTCCCCGGGCGGTTTCGAGGCCGGGCGGGGACGGATCGGGTCGTAAGCCTCGACGATCGCGATCGCCCCGAGGAGCGCCGAGCCCGGCTGGATCGAGAGGAAATAGCGGTCCCAGGCCAGCGGGATGAAGGCCGTGACGACCGCCAGGGCGACGACGGCCTGGAGCGCGACCGCCCAGGCACCGGGCGGCTCGCCGAGCCGGAGTTGCACCCTCCCCCGGCGGATCGCCGCGAGGAATCCCAGGCCGACCCACGGGAGCCAGGCCAGCGTTCCCCGATCCTGCTTCCACTCGAACCGGACGGTGGAGTCGGTCCGACCCCTCGGGCCGAACGGCCCGAACCGGCCGAACCCCTGGACGATCACCGCCTCGACCTTCTCCCGAGGGGTGGTCAGGGCGTCGTTCGGGAAGATCGACCGCGCGTTCGCCGAGACGCCCACCCGGTGGTCGGAGATCGCCTTGACCCGCTCGCGGAAGGTCATCCGGGCGACCCCTTCGGAGGCCGGGTCGAGCGGCCCTCTCGGGTGGGAGTACAGGAAGGGGTTGAGCGCGGCGAAGGTCGCGAACGCGATCAAGCCCGCGCCGAGGGTCGCGGCCATTATCAGAGCCCGCCCTCGATGGCCGAAGGGCCGCAGCCAGACCGCCAGGAAGGCCCAGGCCCCCAGCACGATCCCTCCCAGGCTGCCGTTGAGCTTGGACAGGGTCGCCAGCCCGCAAAGGACCCCCGACCCGAGCGTCAGCCCGAGCACCGGGCCGACCCTTCCCCGGTCGGACAGGAGCCGCTTCCAGGCCCAGAGACCGACCGCCAGGGTCGCCAGGATCAGCGACTCGGCGTAGACGTCGGACATCGCACGCCGGGCATGGAGCGTGTAGAGCGGGTTCGCCAGGAGGAGCAAGGCCGCAAGCAGCCCGACCCGACGATCGACCGCGAGCGTCCCCAGCGCGTAGATCGCCAGGCACCCCATCGCCCCGAACGCCACCGACGGCCACCGGGCCGCCGCGAGCGCGTCTGGGCCGACGAATTGCCGGCTGGTGTTCCGGTACCATGCCCTCATCGCGGCGGGTCCGGGACGTCGGTAGCCGCCGGCCTTCAGGGAGAGCCCGATCGCGTACTTGGGCAAGGGGGGTAAATCATACCCCGCGTATTCCACCCAGGTCGGGTCGTCCCAGTCGCCATTCAGCCACAGATCTGCATAGAAAGACTGGGAAATGTAGGCCGATTCGTCCACGAAATGGGGTTCTGACGATAAATTGTGCCCGAAGACCGCCAGGGCCAGCGCCGCCACGATCACCGGCCCGGCCCACCTTCGGGGTCGACCGTCGTGGCGCAAGATCGGAAAAGAGTGCGGGTTGGGCAAAGTTTGACCCCTGCTCTCGGACGAGGAGGCCGTCAAGGACGGCCCAGCCTCGCCAACATTCTAGAAATCGTCGCGGATTTTTGGCAACGCGCCGTTCGTCGGCTAAGTTTGCTCGACGGCGCGAGAATTCGGGCCGTCCTCCGAGGTCCGCGACGTCGAGGCCGGATTAATCCCCCGGCCCCGATCGATCGGAGGTCGGAGAGCCTCGCCGAAATCACGCCAGCGCCCTAGCGGGCTCGGGCCGATCTCGGGATCGAGCTATCACCTTTTGACCTCGGCACCATTCGGGTATTCCAATGCGAACCGTCCCGCGTCGACGACGATCGTGTCCCATCCCGGGAGCCTTTCCCGGCGGACCCGTCGCCGAGCCGCGTGCCGATCGCCCCGTTGTCGGAGGGGGCCCCGCGGCCGATCGGTCGCGCACGCTCCCGGAGCGGCCTTTGCGGAGATGAGCCCACGGTCGGGCTCGCCCTCGACGGGCCCGACGTTTCGAGGGTCGGAGATACGATGGACTGGCACCGCCGGACCGGCCCGGAGGCGCGACGCGAGGAGTCAGTAGACGGGAGTTCATCCGCGATGACGATGAGACCAAGTATAACAAGAGGTCCCGCCCGGCGGACCTCCCCGCCACGCGGCTGGGCGAAGCCCCCGGGGCTCGCGCTCCTCGGCCTGGCCCTGGCCGGCCTGATCCAGGCCGGCTGCCGGTCCGACGGTTGCAGCACCTGCGGCTTCGGGTCGAAGATCAGCAGCGGGGTCCAGGCCCTCGGCGACGGGGTCCAGGCCCTCGGCAGCCGGGTGTTCCAGCATCACAAGGGCTGCGGCGGCGGCCTGGGCTGCGGCTGCGGCGGTGGCGGCGGCGAGGAAGGGATGATCGTCGAACCGGGCATCCAGGTCATCCCCGGCGGCATGGCCCTGCCCGCCCCCGGGACGATCGTCCCGGCCCCGGCGATCGAGTCGGCACCGACGCAACTGGAGGCCATCCCGACCAACCCCTCGGGCGGGACGGGCACCGGGAGCAGCAGTAATGCGGGCCCGGCCTCGACCCGGAGCACGCCCGGCGGCAACAACCGCTCGGCCTACACCACGATGCTGCCCAGGGCCGGGACCGCCCAGCGACGGACCCCCGACGTCGCGCGGGCCCTGCACTCGACGCCCGACCGGTCGAGCGACGCCGCCGGGTCGGGCGACCTGCTGGACAACATCCCGCCGGTCGACCTCCCCGCCGAGGTGACGAAGAAGGCCGCGGCCCCGGCCATCCCGGCCGTCCCCGCCCCGGCGGCGGCCCCCGCCATCCCGGCCGCAGCGACCACCCCGGCCTCGACGGACAACGTCACCCCGACCCCCGCCGAGAAAGTCTCGGCGGCGGAGGGGGTGACGGGAACCCTGCCGACCAGCATCGCCGTCGCCACCCACCAGGCGCCCGGGATTCGCCGGTTCGCGTCGGTCGCCCCCGCCGTCGGAGGGGGCTCGGCCCCCTCGACGGAGGGGCTCGACTGGCTCAAGGAGAAGGGGTATCGCACGTTCATCGACCTTCGTCGAAGCTCCGAGGTTGATCCGAATTTCGCGGACGCGGTGAATGACCGAGGCATGGTTTACATTTCTCTTCCCATTGTCGCCGACCATCTGGACCCCTCCCGCCTGGCCCGTTTCGACGATCTCATCTCCCGGTCCGATAACCGCCCGATGTTCTTCTGCGACCGCGACGGGACCCGCGCCGGGCTCGTCTGGTACATCCACGTCCGGACGGTGGACAACGAGGATTCGCAGGCAGCGACCGGCAAGGCCGAGGAGATCGGCCTGACCCCGGCCGAGGTCAAACTGGCGGAGGATTACCTGGCCAGCAACAAGCCCCGGGCCAAGGCCGCCGTGGCGATGGCGACGACCTCGACCCCGCCGACGCCCGCCGAGCCGAAGGACGAGGCCAAGCCGGCCGACCCGCCGGCCCCCGCCGCCCCGGAATCGAATCCGGCCGCGACCCAACCCGAGCCGACCGTCTTGCCCCCGCCCGTCCCCTCGGTCCCCGACGAGGCCACTCCCGAGATGCTACCGGGCGAGCACAAGCCGCAGGCGAGCAACCTCGCCCCCGTCGGCCCGAAGGTCTACCGAGACCCCACCGCCTGGCGACCCCTCGCGGCGCTGGTGCTCAGCGGGATCGGCGTGCCGCTGGCCTACTGGAGCCGGTCGGTCCTCAGCGGCTTCCGCTCCGTCCGGCTCCGGGCCAGTCTGCCGGGAGCGAAGCCTCGATCGCTAGAAAGTCGGGCCGGGTCGGATGCTTGAATCGCAACTCCCGGGCGTGGAGCGCGATCCGGGGCCGGCCGTCGAGTGCGGTCAGCTTCGAGACGGCGCCGTACTTCCGGTCGCCGACGATCGGCAGGCCCCTTGAAGCGAGCTGGACCCGGAGCTGATGCCCCCGGCCGGTCGTCGGCCTCAGCTCCAGCGTGATCCGCCCCGCCCGACGGTCCACGACCCGGTAGGCCACCCGGGCGCGCTGGGCTCCCGGCCGGCCGGGCGGGACGGTCGAGACGACGTTCGTCGCCTCGTCCTTGAGCAGCCAGTCTTCCCACTCGCCGAGGTCGTCGGGCCAGTCCCCCTCGACGACGGCCAGGTAGGTCTTCTCGACCGACCCGTCGCGGAATTGCTCGGAGAGCCGAGCCGCCCCCTTGCTCGTCCTGGCCAGGAGCACGACGCCCGACGTCGGCCGGTCGAGCCGGTGGACCAGGCCGACGTAGACGTTGCCCGGCTTGGCGTAGGCCGATTTCAGATAGGCCCGGACCTCGTCGACCACGCTGGGGTCGCCGGTCGAGTCCCCCTGCGAGAGCATCCCCGCCGGCTTGTTCACGGCCAGGCAGTGGTTGTCCTCAAGGAGGATCTCGATCATCGATGGCCACCGTATCAGTCGGGGATCGGGCCTTCGCCGTCGAGGAGATCGTCACCGGCGTCGACCTGGTCGATGACGACGTCGGTCGTTTGCGGCTCGGCCGGCTCGGCGGCGCCGGGCAGTTCGTGGCGGTGCCGCTTGTCGAGCAGGTGTCCGACGTCGAACCGCTCGCCGATGTAGTAGCGGCGGACGTCCGCGTTGTTGATGATCGCCTCGCGGTCGCCGTAGGCGAAGACGCGGCCTTCGCGGATCACGTAGGTCCGGTCTGTGACCTCCAGGGTCTCTCGGAACTGGTGGTCGGTGATCAAGATGGCCAGGTTGTGCTCCTCGGCGAGGTTCCGGATCGCGTCCTGGATCTCGGCGACGGTCTTGGGGTCGATGCCCGCGAACGGCTCGTCGAGGAGGAGCAGCTTGGGCTCGGTGATCAGCGAGCGGGCGATCTCCAGGCGGCGCCGCTCGCCGCCCGAGATCCGGTTGGCCTTGGTCTTGCGAATATGGGTGAGCCCGAAGTTGCTGAGGAGCTGGTCCTGGCGGGCCTTTCGGGCCTTGCGGTCCATCCCCGGCCGGGTCTCAAGGATGGCCATCAGATTGTTTTCCACGCTGAGCTGCTTGAAGACGCTCTGCTCCTGGGCCAGGTAGCCCATCCCGGCCAGGGCCC